>CAZOGX010000026.1:0-4091 GCA_964579805.1 Candidatus Woesearchaeota archaeon
AGATCCTCTCTTGAAGATATAACAGCTTACGTAGAAAGTCAAAAAGCTAGAGGAAACCTAGAGATAATAGATGTTAGAACAAGACCTTCTGAAGAAGTTATACAGGATATTCTTGGAAAGAATCTGTTTGCTTTTCTAGATTTGAATTTGAAAAGAGGAATAGCCTCAAGAATAAGAGAATATAAAAAAGTCATTCGTTCTAAAGCAGCATAAGGCACATAAGTAAATTTAAATAAACCTTCGAGTACTAATTTACATAGAAGAGGAATGAAATGGCTATAGAAATTGATAAATTAATTGCTGCAATATCCCCAGATGTATATTGCGCTGTTTCTGAAAGAAAAAAAGTTAAACAAATAATTAGGGAAGGTTTAGCCAAAGCCTCCAGCCCAGATAAAAGAATAGATGTATATTTAGAGGCTGCAAAAAAAGCAACACCATTCAAAAGTGAATTTATTTTTGATTTTCAGGAAGCCACTAAAAATCCGTTAGATAAATGGGGTTTAAAATCCCCATCCCAACAACACGAATTATCGTATGACTCTACTTCTGAGTCATTAGAACCTCTTTATTTTTGGATTCTTGATTTTCTTGAAAAAACAGGACACAGAATTGAAAAAATAACTGACAATTTCGCATCTTCTCCTGGTTCAGGGCATTTTTCTGAAATAGGACAAAAAGCAACAAGAATGCAGGAAGAAGCAATGAAAATGCTTGGAGCAACCAATCAAGTAGTAAAGTCAATTCTAAATCTGGTTTATGACCTAAAGGAGTTCAAAATACTCCTTACCACATACGATGAGCTTAAATCTCAAGACCCCCAAGTAAAAAGTGCTGCAATGTTATCTTTAAAACAAAGATGGATGGATTTAGTTGATCAAGCAAAGAGAGGAACAACCTCAATAAAGCAACTAGCGGCACAATTTGATTATGTTACTTTAATAGATGCATTTATGGCTGCCGACTCTCTAAAAAGAGTTAACGAAATGGACTTAAACGACAGGGTAAAGAGACTTTTGCAACAAAGAATATCTGATTTTTTTAAATGGCTTGAAGAATCAGAAAAAGAATTGAGAAAGAGATACCAAATTGAAAAAAGATATCTAAAGTCTCAAGTAAATACAGTTAAGCTATATGCAAGATGGATTGCGCCTTACTTAAAAGCAGCAAGAAAGCTTGAGAATGTTGAACCTGAAGATGGAACTAGACAAGCAGGATTAGTTTCAGCTTTCAATACATCAATAATGGAGCTCGTTCTGCTCGCAAAAAAAGACTACGACCCGAAGGATGATGTAAAAACAGGCACATTGCCTAAAGTTTTTGAAGAAATAAAAACCAGAAGATATTATTCACTTGTTTTTGTAGACTTCAATTTTAGAGGCCTCCCATACAGAATAAGTCAAAGAGGAGACTGGTCTTTCGGAGGAAGAACAGATATGAAGTTTAAGAGTTACTCGTTAAATGAAGAAGAACTTGGAGTTTTAAAAAAGGTTATAGAGAGAGACAGATTCGGCGATGTAATGAAACTGATAGAGGGCGTTACTTCAGAAACCCTCGCAGAGATACAAAATGATATAGATGCATTTCTGAATGAGGATGAAAAAAAAGAAGAAGAAAAGGAAAAAAGTTCTGAAGATATAAACCCTTTCACAGCACTATTCTCTTTCTTTACGCAATCTAAAAAGAAAGATGAAAAAAATAAGGACGTTTTTATGAACCCCATAAAACCAGATAATAGTTATGAAGAAATAATAAGGTCGCAGGCAATAATTTCCGCAAGAGATAGTTGTTTCAATACTTTTGATATTTATAAGAGAGCACACGGGATGCCTGCTCACGTAACTCCATTTGACCCTCTTAGTTAAAATGCCAAAAATAAAAAAAATAAAAAAAATTCCATCAAAGATAAAAGAAATAAAAGTTCTAAAAGAAAAAACGGACTTAGAAAATACTATCTCTGAAGAGGAGAAATTCATAGAAACTTCTTCTGGAGGTAGAAAGATTATTTCCCCAGTAATAAGAAAGTCTCCTTCTCAAGGACAATCAACTTTTGCAAGAAATGTCCCTAGTCAAGAAGCTCTCGCCAGTGAAGAAATAGCAACAAGAAAAAGCTACTTTCATGAAAGAACTGCTTCTTATGAAAATACTGCATCTGCGAGGTCTGGAAGAAACGTTTACAATACAACTATTCAACCAACAGCCACATTTATCCCGGTAAATACTGGAAATGTATCAAACACTCTTGACCAAAGAAGAATAATTGGAAACAAAGGAATAGGTAACCAGTCAGCCTTTGCAAATCAAGAACAAGACGATAGAGGTTCAAACTATCAATCTGGAAAAAAGAAACGGGAAGTGTGGGAAGGAGGATAATTTTCCTATTCAAGAAGCTTTAAATAAATAGTTTTCTTTGTTAAATCAAGATGGTGAACTACGAATCTTTCTATAATGGAGCAAATTATGGCCTAGATTCCGCATATGGAATAAGGGGGGAAGTTATTTCTGGTGCTTACGGAGGTTATAGAATCCATGCAGGACAAATTGGTTTCCCAACAGACCCTACGACGGCAAATCAATTACAAAAGGTTTCAGAAAAATTAAGCACAGGAACTAAAGTAATTGAAGTTTCAGGTTTAGGAATTGCAAGTGGAGGCGGTCCTTTAGCACATCTTGAAAAAATACCTAAACAACATTTTGAAGAAATAAGAAGATTAAAAGAACTTGCAAAAGTAGACCTAACTTTCCACGGACCATTAGTAGAAGCAACTGGAATTTCAAGACAGGGCTGGGATGAATCGCAAAGAAAAGAAGCTGAAAGACAGATGACTACTGCAGTTAAAAGAGCTCACGAATTAGACCCTAAAGGAAATATAATAGTAACATTTCATGCATCTAATATGCCTATAGAATTAGAATCTAAAACTTACAACGAAGAAACAAAAAAGGAAGAAACAAGTCAGATGTTTTTTGTTGATGAAAGAGAAGGAAGATTTGTACCTATTGGACCAACAAAAAAAGATTACTTCAAAAAAGATCCTACAACATCAATAATAGAAGAAGCGAAGAAACAATCAGAAGAAGGATGGGCTACAGAATTACAGCATGTTAACTTTAATGCTTATCAAGGATATGAAAGCGTTAAAAGAGCACTTTCAGAAAAAAATGGCGTTTCTGAAAAAGGAAAAGAAGTTTTCTTAAATTTCTATAAAGATTATCTTAAAAATCCTGCAACTGCTGAAAAAAACTTGAATCAGCTTGAAGAATCAGAAAAAAGAGAAATAAGAGATAAGATGTCTGAAATAACTCATGGAGATATATATCTTAGAGAATCTTACATAAAGTTCAAGAATCTTTTTAATCAGGCATATGAAACCCTTGAGAAAGATAGAAAAAAATCTGAAAAAGCGGACGAGCAATTTAGAATGCTTGAGGATTACAGAAAAAAAATAATACCGATTGTAAAAAATATTGAACAAGATCCGTCAAAATTAGTAGAGTTAGGAGAAGAGATAACCACTGGAATAAACGTATTAAGGAAAATTGATGCCCCTCAAAGATTAACACCATTGAGAGATTTCGCACTTGAGAAAGCATCGGAAACTTTTGCAGGAGTTGCTCTAAGCTCGTATAAACAATTTAAAGATAGTTCTCCTATAATAAGCATAGAAAATCCGCCAGTAGGAAGCGGTCTTTCAACAGGAGAAGACTTGAGAGATTTAGTTAAAAAATCAAGAGATAAATTTGCTGAAATGGCTGTTGATAAATTAGGAATGTCGGAATCAGCAGCAAAGAAACAGGCAGAGAAATTAATAGGTGTAACTTGGGACGTTGGACACATTAATATGTTGAGAGGTCATGGCTACCAAGAAAAGCATATTTTAGAACAAACAGAAAAAGTTGCTCCATATGTTAAACACGTCCATTTATCTGACAATTTTGGAACAGAACATACAGAGCTACCAATGGGAATGGGAAATGTTCCAACAAAAAAACATCTTGAATTAATAGAGCAATATAATAAGCAAGTAAAAAAGATTGTTGAAACTGGAGATTGGTTTTCAAGACAAGGAGGACTAGGAATGGTAAAAACA
>CAZOGX010000026.1:4124-8516 GCA_964579805.1 Candidatus Woesearchaeota archaeon
TTGGTTCTCCAATATACTCAATGAAACTTGCACCTTACTGGAATCAGGTAAGTGGTTTAACAGGGGCATATCATTCAGGATTGGGTCCAACTCTTCCAGACATTCACTTCCAGCAAGTCTACGGAGCAGGATTTTCAGGACTTCCTACAGAATTTGGAGGACAAATGATGGGAAGAAGCAGATTTTCAGGAGCGCCAACGGAGTAGTCCTAAACATTTAAAAAATACTACTACCTTAACCTAGTAATAAAAAAGAGGAAATATGAGTAAAAACAAAACACCTAAAAGCCATAGAAAAACTAATAAAAAGAATATTCCTGCCTTTAATTTTAAAGACGATAAAGACATCGCAATAGATTTCGCATCCAAGGTTCATCAAAAATTTTCTGACATGATTAAAGCAACCGTATTTTTTGGAAGCGGTGCTAAAAACACGGTTAAACCTGGTTCCGACATAGATATAATAATCTTAATAGACGACGCTTCAATAAACTGGGATTTGGAGTTAGTTGCTTGGTATAGAGAAGAGCTGGGAAAATTAATCTCTGAACAAAACTATTCCAGAGAATTACATGTCAATACTGTTAAGCTTACAACTTGGTGGAACGATTTAATGCACGGCGACCCCGTAGTAATAAATATTCTTAGATATGGGGAGCCTTTGATAGACATAGGGGGTTTTTTCAAACCTCTAAAATCTCTGCTTGCTCAAGGAAAAATACACTCAACGCCTGAAGCAGTCTATGCTGCATTACAAAGAGCTCCAGGGCATATTGCAAGGAGCAAGATAGCAGAAATGTCAGCAATTGAAGGAATATACTGGTCAATGGTAGATTCTGCTCAAGCAGCACTAATAACTCTTGGAAAGTTGCCTCCTTCTCCAGAACATATTACTGGGATGCTAAAGCAATTCTTCGTTGATTCAGGAATGTTAAAGATGGACTATATAAGATGGTATAGAGATATATTCATTCTACACAAAGGCATAGCTCACGGAGACGTAAAAGAAGTTAGAGGCATAGAAATAGACGAGTGGCAAGCCAGAGCAGAAAAGTTTCTAAAGGCTATGACGGAAATAATAGATAAGTTAATTCAATCAAGAAAAACAGAAGATTAAAAATAATTTATTTTAAGCAGCTTTCTTCTTATCTTTACTTTCTTGCTCTTTGACAGCTTCTTCAAATTTGTAGACTTGAGCTACAAGGCCTGTTGCTTTCTTAGCGTCTTCAAAATTTCCATCTATCATATTCTCTAGTGTTTTTGAAATGCTCTTTCTCAAGTCTCCGCCTGCTCTTTTCTCAATTTCTTTAACACTCTTAGATACTTGTTCTTCAAGTTGATTTAAAGCTCCAAGAATATATTTAGAATCCGCAAGGCCTGCCTTAAATGAAGACATTGCCGCTTCATAGGCAAGACTTCTAAGCGATCCAGTTTTATATCTTTTCTCAATGTCTTTGTTTATATCAGAAGCAGCAAGGACAGTAACAAATACACATTGCTATTCGTCAAGCATCTTTAGAGCAGAGGCATAACCTTTCTCTTTTGCAACTGCGTTTATTTGTTTAATAGCTTCATAGTTTTCTTGAGCTTTAAGTATTGCATCCACATTAGGATTCATCTCCTGAATTTGAGGATGTCTTGCTAAATAATCTCTTATGCCTTTATCTGAAATACTAGCAATTACATCTGATTTATTATCTGCGAAAGCATTTACAGCATCAGAATACTTCTCTCCTGCAAGATGTGAAAGATAAGTTAGTACTTGTTCATCAGTAATTGCTGAATAGTCTTCAGGTAACTGTTCAGGATTAAGTGCTGGAATACTACCATCAGCCCAAGCACGATAAACTATTTCTCTCCCTTCTTTTAAAGACTTAGCGTTTATTTTTTGACGATATTCCTCATTGCCTGCCCCAGACCTAAGTCTAGAGAGAGCAGTAGCCTCGCTATGACTCTTACCTATTCTAGCCAATACTCCATCATCTTTTACCATTTTTCTTAAAATCCATAAAATATTTAGGTATTTAAATCTTTCTGTTTTGTCTAAACTGCTTAGGAGTAACAAATAAGCAGTATAAGCAATGAAAGAACTAATTTATTAGAATATATCTAAACTATCTCCAGACTTGCCCTTCTTTCCAGGCCACTCCTGTTCTTGAGTATACTGCTTTATTGCTTCTTCTCTCTGTTCACTTTTTTCTATCTCTTCTTGTATTTCTGCTTCAAAAACTTTTTCTTCTTGCTCCTCAAAATTACCCAAACTCTCTGTGTTATTAATAAAATCGTCAGATTCTACAGGTATAGCTTCATTCAATGGAGGAACATCGCTCGCCTTCTTATCCCCCGGATTATATTCATCAATTGTTTTTTCTTCTTCCAGAGCTTTAAGTATTAAGTCTTCCTCATTTATGCTATCTGATTTTTCAGAATAGTTTTTTGAAGTATTAGAAACTTCAACAGCTCTTTCTTTAGGGTAATTATTGAATATACTAGATTCATAACTATTTCCACCTATCCTTAATTTCTCTATTTCAGCAACTAGTATAGAAACATCATGTGCGGCGTCAGCATTAACAGAAATAGAATCTATCCCATTCTCAACAAGAAACTTAACCATTTCTTTTTTTGAACCTGCTTGCCCGCATATACTAGTCTTAACACCATATTTTTGACATCTTCTCAAAACATAAGAAATAGAATTAAGAACTGCCTGATTCATCTCATCATATATGTCCTGAACATTTTCATTATTTCTATCTACTGCTAAAGTATATTGGGTTAAGTCGTTACTTCCAATACTGATGAATTTTATCCCTTCCTCGCAAAGAGAGTTTATTATTTGGACAGAAGCAGGAGTCTCAACCATAATTCCCATAGAAACATTTTCAGGAACATTTACTTTTTTCAATATTTTGCTAGCTTCTTTAACTTCATCAACGCTTACAACTTGAGGAAACATTATTCCAACTTTTTTATTTCCATATTCATCTGCAAGTTCCTTTATTGCCTGTATTTCTGCTTCAAATAGTTCTTGATTTCTTAAACTAAACCTTATTCCGTGATCTCCAAGCATGGGATTTCCTTCCTGCGTATTTGGAGCTCCTTCCAAGTTTCTATACTCGTCACTCCTTATATCAGAAGTTCTTATCCATAATCCTTGAAATGGTAAGGCTATTTTTCTCAAACCTTCATAAATGTTTTTTATATATTCTTCAATTCGGTCATTTTTTATATACCAAACAGGATGTTTTCCGAAACTGGCTATAACTGCTTCAAGTCTAACTAGACCAGCAGACTTGCATCCAGATTCAGAAGCCCTCTTAGCGTAATCTGGTAAATCCACTATGACTTTTATTTCAGTCTTAGTATTTATTATAGGTTTTATTTCAGCTTTCTTCTCTATTCCCTCACCTTCAATAATTCTTCCAGTATAGCCATCTACAGTAACTATCTGTCCATCTTTCAATTTTTCAGTAGCGTCTCTAGTTCCAACAACGGCAGGTATTCCCATCTCTCTGCTTACAATTGCAGCATGACTTGTTATTCCACCCTCATCAGTTATTATTCCTGAGGCTTTTTGCATACTTACAACCATATCTGGAGAAGTCATTTTAGTAACTAGGATGTTTCCTCTCTGAACTTTGTCAAGGTCGTCCATATCTCTTATTACTCTAACGCTGCCTGAAGCGATACCCGGAGAAGCACCCATACCCTTCAAAAGAACATTCCCCTCAACTTCTTTATCTTCCTTTTTAGCCTTAGTAGTTATAGGTCTGCTTTGAACAATGTAAATCTCCCCATCGGCTATAGCAAATTCTATATCTTGTGGTTTTTTATAATGCTCTTCAAGTCTCAAAGCATATTGTGCAAGAACTTTCAATTCATATTTGCTCAAAACCTCTCTTTTACTTATTTCATCTCTTAGTTTAATAGTTTCAGTTCTCCCAGAAGAGTTCCTTGTGAGAGCTATCTTTTTGTCTGCTATTTTTTCACTAACGACCTCAAGAGCTCTATTAACTATATAGTTATCAGGACTTATTCTTCCTGAAACAATCCCTTCTCCAAGACCAAAAACGGCTTCAATAACAATCTCATCACTATCATTTAAAGGGTTTTTAGAAAACATAACTCCTGACTTGTCAGCATTTATCATCTTTTGAACAACAACGGCAAGATATGATTTTTCATGTGCAAATCCTTTCTTAGCCCTATAATAAATAGCTCGGGCGGTAAAAAGGGAGGCGAAACATTTCTTTATGCTCTCAATAAGCTCGCTCGCTCCTTTAATATTTAGGAAAGTTTCTTGTTGTCCTGCAAAGCTAGCATCAGCCAAATCTTCAGTAGTAGCTGAACTTCTTACTGCTACAAATGGAGGTTCATAGCTATTCTTCAA
>CAZOGX010000026.1:8526-9004 GCA_964579805.1 Candidatus Woesearchaeota archaeon
TAGCCCCCTGACTTGCTTTTGAAACGCTCTTTCTGTCAACATCTAAAACTTCATATGCTTCATTAATTTGTTCCTTTAAATCTGAAGGCATATTTGCATTTTCAATTAAACTTCTTATTTTAGAAGCGTTCCTTTCAAGAGCGGAAGTATCATCTATATTAGTCTCTCGTATTAAATTAATAATATGTTTCTGAAGACCATTACTTTCTATAAAGTGTTTGTAGGCTTCCGCAGTTACAACAAACCCGGGAGGTATAGGAAATTTATTGTTATACATTTCTGCAAGTGAAGCTCCTTTTCCTCCAGCGACAGCAACGTCCTTATTATTCAGCTCCGAAAACCATGCAACTAACTTCATCTCACACCTCCCTTATTAAACATCAAAAAAAATATGCATGAAGGTTAATAAAGATTGTTCTAATAATCAATATCTTTAAAAATTATTTGTTTGGATTATAATCGAACTCTTCTAAAACAT
>CAZOGX010000027.1:0-8723 GCA_964579805.1 Candidatus Woesearchaeota archaeon
TTTTAGGTTGGGTTCATTCTTGGACTGGAGATGGAAGCAACCAATTCGATATAGTTGTGGATGGAGTTGGGGGACTTGAACAATTATTTCGTTTACCTGACGAATCAATTCTAGAAGTTGGTGATGACTCAATGAGTTATGAATATTTTAGGAAAAGTGTTTTAGATGCAACAAGAAGAATTTTTTTGTCCCAAGAACAATATACTAGCGAACGTTTTCCAGTAGCAAGTTAAGAATATTGTAGGTTTACAACCCTAGTCATAAGTTAAGAAAGGCAATTGAAAACGCCAGAGAGATATGATTTTTAAAGGAAAGGATGTTAAGGTCAAACTTTCGGAATAAGCGACCATACACTATTATTGGGAAAACTTTTAACGCTAAGATTATCTGGGTTTTTGGGAAGCGGAATTTAGAGATTTCTTTTTCAAATATGTTCTCCAAATTTCATAAATTGGTGTCCAATACAATGCGAATGAGAAAATCCAAAGAAATTCTTCAATAGGTATTCCTCCAAGTAGGATTCCAGACAGATTTTGGAATTGGTAGCTCGCAGGCAATTCGGGGAAAGAATACCATAGAACAAAATAAAAGATAGAATATAAGAGCGTATTCATTATTGCTGAATATATTATTTTCTTGGAGTTTTCTTTCATATAGAGCAAAACAAAAGCGCTCCCAATAAACATTGAAATGAAAACATAGTGCATTAAGTGTATATTAAAGATTTTAAAAAAATAAGTCAAAAACAATATTGGTGCAATTAGCGTTAAGTAAGGGTTTATCTCTTTTGTTTCAAATAACTTTTCTTTGAATGAAACCTGATAAATTATCGAAACAACACCGCCAAGAAAAAAACAAAATAAAATACTTTCTAAAAATAGTTCTTTGAATATAGGTATTGTTTGGAATTGAGGTATCCAATAATCTGGGATGAACAGAATTTCAGAGATTCCTAAAGGGGCAGCAAATAAACTTGTAAAAATCATTTTTCTTCGTAAATCTTTCCTGATTAAGAAAAATAATATCCAAACTAATGCGTAGACACCAGTCCCTATTAAATAAACATAAACCATAATGTTCTTTAAATTTGGAGAACTTTATATTTTTGCGTTGGGAATCTCTCAACCATTGTTAGAAAAATCCAAATTATCTAATTTCTTAGGTGTCTAAAACCTAACCTTAGGAACTGCCTTTTCCTCTACTGGAATCTGTAGGAAATGTTTTTCTTTCTTACCATATAGTTTTGCAAAGAAGTTTCCTGGAAAGGATTCAACTGAATTGTTGTAAGTTAAGATTGAATCATTATAAAATTGTCTTGCGTATGCAACTTTGTCTTCTATGGCTGCTAGTTCTGTCTGAAGTTGAAGGAAGTTCTCGTTTGCTTTTAATTGAGGGTAGTTTTCTGCTACTGCGAAAAGTCTTCCTAATGCTCCTTCCAATTCAGCCCCAGCTTTCATTCTTGTTTGCAAATTTGGAGCCTTCATTAATGAAGATCTAGCTTTAGTTACTTCAGTCATTATTGTTTTCTCATGCTTTGCGTAACCCTTAACAGTCTCTATAAGATTTGGGACTAAATCTGCTCTCTTTTTAAGCTGAACATCTATTTGTGATAGAGAGTTATCTATTCTGTTGGATAGAACTACGAATTTATTGAAATAATAGATAAAAACTATCAATACGAGGGCTATTAGCCCTATCAATATCCAGAGGAATGTTAAAGCCATATATCTTTTTGTTAAAATGATTTTATAAACGTTATGGAAGATTATCTCATCTTGTTTCTTAGAGAAATATAGGTTATTAGCGAGTATAAACATGAACCTATGAATCCAAGAATCATGTCAGCCATAGTATCGTCTAGAGGATCTTGAAAAACACTTAAAACTCCCTCAAGATCTTGCAAGTTTTTTAAGAAAACCCCTTGCAAGTTTAGGTTAAAGAAGTAATCTAATATGTATTCTCCTATTTCAAATAAACCTATTCCTCCTCCCACAATAAAGAAAACAAAGACTAGTCGCCACCTAAGCTTAAGGTTTAAACCACCAGTCATATGAAAAACGATTGAAGAAAATAAGATTGGTTGAATAAAGTGCAACCACTTATCATAGCTAGGGTAGATACTATAAAGAGGACTTAAGAGGAAACCGGTGATTGCTATGATTGTGATAAAACCATAGTGTCTTGTTTTAAACCTCAAGTCAAACATATGGTCTACTAGGTAAAAAAGAATAATTAGAGAAATGGCTGAAGCGATAAGTATTACATCTGAAACATTTCTAAAGAAGTAAAGCGCACCTAAGATTATAATTGCGATGGCAATTACTATTCTTCTTTTTATATTGTAAGGAATATGCCTCTTTTGCATATTTATTAAAAGGCATTGAGGGTTTTAAACTTTAGGAAAAATAGACTTTTATTGCTAATCCAATTATTATGAGGGCATAGTTTGTTGATAGATAGATTGGCTTGGCCCAATTTAAACCTCTGTTAAAAGTATAATCTGAAAAAGGATAGAGGAATGGGGTTTTAATGTAAGTTTTGTCATGAAGGAAAATGTCTGTTAATACGTGGAAAAACCAGCTTCCAAATATTGCTAAAATTAGAAATAACGGGGCATTTAGTAAATAAAATATTGTTGCAAAAATAAGAATTATTGGTAAACTATGAAGAAATTTGTAAGCATGGATAAGATGCTTAGGCATTCTTGGAACAATTCCCTTTCTTTCGTATAAGAATTCAAATAGCTTTCCTTTCAGAGTAAGATGAAATAAAAAAGGTATTGTTGAAGTTACATCTGGGATAACTGCAAAAATAAGTGCAAGTGTTTTGTATTCGTTGTCTGGGAAAATTATGTAGGCCCAAAGAACATGTGCTAGAATATCCATATAAATGTTGTTTTTTGAAATTATAAACTTTATCAATATTTAAAAGGTAAAATGATTTTTAATAAATATGAAAGAAATATACTTAGATTATGCATCTACTGCTCCTGTCTTTAAAGAGGTTGTTAAAGTGATGGATAGGGTTTGTGTGAAAGACTATGGAAATCCTTCTTCCTTGCATAAAAAGGGAGAAGAAGCTTTAAAGATTGTAATTTCTGCTAAAAAGGAAATAGCAAGAGAACTAAATTGTAGCCCTTCTGAAATAATTTTTACTTCTGGGGCTACAGAATCAAATAATCTTGCAATTCAGGGATTTGTTAAGGCAAATTTAAACAAAAGGAAGAAAAAAATAATAATTTCTTCTATTGAACATCCTAGTGTTAATGAAACCTGCAATGCCATGAGAATGCAAGGATACAAAATATTTAGGGTGCCTGTTGATTTTGAAGGAAAAATTTTACTAGAAGAACTTGAAAGATTTATTGATGAAGATACTTTACTTGTAAGCATCATACATGGAAACAACATATTTGGAACAATTCAAGATTTGAACAAAATAGGAGATTTGTGTGAAAAAAAAGGCGTATTGCTTCATACAGACTCTACACAGATTTTTGGAAAGGAAAAGATAGATGTTAAGAGCTCTGGAATTGGTATGTTGAGTGCTTCCGCACATAAAATAGGGGGGCCTAAAGGAGTCGGTTTTCTATATGTTAGAGAAGGGATTAAGATTGAACCTCTTTTTCATGGGGGCGGACAAGAGAGAAACCTGAGAAGCGGGACTGAAAATGTTCCTGGAATAATTGGATTTGCTAAAGCACTTGAAATTCAAAAGAAAATTGATAAAAATAAGATTAGAAAAGTAAGAGAATTATTTATTGCTGAATTAGAGAAAATTGGAGGAAAGATAAATGGGAGCAAAAAATCCAGGTTGGCAAATAATATTCATGTTTCTTTTTCTGGAGCTGATGGAGAGATTATGGTTTATAGGTTATCTGAAAAAGGAATCTATACCTCTTCTGGAAGTGCCTGTGAATCTAAAAAGAAAAAAGAAGAAGATTATGTTCTCAAGGCTATTGGGCTGACGGATCAGGAAATTAAGGGGAGTTTGAGAATAACTATTGGGGAGAAGACTAGTGAGAAAGATGTTGAGAAGTTTATAAGGGAAATTAGAAAGATAATATGAATACGCAGAAAGCTGTCTTTGGAATGGGTTGTTTCTGGCAACCAGAATATATCTTTTCAAGAATTAAAGGAGTTACTAAAACTTCTGTGGGTTATGCTGGATGCAACATTAAGAACCATACCCCTAGTTACGAAGAAGTTTGTTCTGGCGAAACTGGGTGTGCAGAAGTTATACTTATAGAATATAATCCAGACATAATAACCTATCATGAACTGCTTGATTTATTCTGGAGGAATCATGATCCAACAACCATTAATAGGCAAGGTCCTGATATTGGGACGCAATATCGCTCTGCAATATTCTGTTTTGATAAAGAACAACTGAAAATTGCTAAGGGCTCAAAACTAAAGTGGGAAAAGAGGCTTTTAGATAAAAATAGTAAAATATTCACGGAAATAACCTTAATTGATAAATTTTATCCTGCAGAAGAATATCATCAAAAGTATCTTGAAAAGACTGGAGGAGCATGTCATATATCTAAGGGAGCATTCAAATAGGTTTAAAAATACATAAAGATAAGATTATTTATGGATAGAATAATAAGAAGAAAGCGAAGAGAACGTAAGTTGCTTAGGCTTTCAAAGAAGGGCAAGAACAGGCATAAAAATAAAAGATAGATCTATATTTTTTCAAGGCCTTCTTCATCCATAACTATGTATGCAATATCCTCTCCATTTTTTCCTATTATTTTAACATGGTATTGACCGTTTGGAAGCAATATGTTTATTTCACCAATCGCTCCTGCAAGAATTGGAGTTTCATCTTCAGTATAATATTCTGTATATTCTGGATCAGGATCTCTAAGCAAACGAACCTTTTGATGACGTTTAAAAGCAGTTTGCATTATATTATGTTGCTTTAATATTTATATAGCCTTTCATTTTATAACTTTAATGAAAATTATCGAGGTTCATTTTAGAGTAGGAAGTGTCTCTGACTTTCTAGACTATATAGATAAAATGGCTTTTGGAACACGATTTTATTCTTCTGGAGGAGCAAGTTTTACTTTAAGATTTACTGACCCAGAGAATTATGAGGCATTTGTTAGGGGCGAGGATAATTTACCCGAAAATTTCATGGGCTGTTCTCCATCTAGATTATTAGCCCTGATTCTAAAAGAAAGAATCCTTGCGGAAAATAATGAAGGGCTTAGTTCAGTGTCATTAAGTTGCAAGCCATATGATGTAATTTATCAACCGGAATTTAAAAAGCCGAGATAATTATTTATACCAAGCACCTTTTAGGCTGTGATGAGAAGCGAATATGAGTCTAATCCTGATATAAAAAGCAAGACATATTCACATTCAAAGCTTTGGCTTTTTGAAAATTGTCCTGAAGCATATAAAATAAAATATATAGACAAGGCATTTCCAGAATTGCCTAAAAGCATAGAATTATTTTTGGGAGACATAGTTCATCAAAGCCTTGAGTGGCTTTATCTTGAAATAAGAGATGGGAGAAAAGTTGGATTAGATGACTTGGCTATTAAGTTTGTTGAATTATGGAATAGCCAGTTTTCCCATGAATTTAGGATGGTTAATGGTGGAGATGAGAAATTTTACTTTAATAAAGCTTTAAAGTACTTGATAGATTACTATAAAAAAAATGAGCCTTTTGAAGATAATACTATAGAAATTGAAAAGAGGGTGTTTTTTCCTATAGACAATGAAGGAAAATATTTTATTCAAGGGTATATAGATCGATTAGTAAAAAAGAGCGATGAAGAATATGAAGTTCATGACTATAAGACTAATGAGTCTATGAAAACACAAGAACAAGTGGACAAAGACAGGCAATTAGCTTTTTATCACTTGGGGTTGCAAGATAGTTTCGGCAAACAGATAAAGGTAAACTTAATATGGCACTTTCTAGCCCATAATAAAACTATTACTTCAAGAAGAAAGGAAAAAGAACTAGACGAATTAAAAAGTAAAACGGTTGAGATGATAAAAATAATAGAGGAAAATAAAGAATGGCATCCTTGCGGGAAAAGATGGTGTGATTGGTGCGACTTCAAAAGAAAAAACTTTATTGAAGATAAAAACATTTCAAGTAATTTTGGAAACTCTAACTTAAAAAAATATTTTTAACTACTTTTTCTTTTTTGAAGACTTATTGGTTTTATTTTTATTCAAGTTTATCTTTGAAAAAAGGAAAAGATATAGAATCTCTAATATACCGACGGTATTTACAACCAATAAAACTACGAACCAGATTGGTTGTTTTATCCTTGCTGACTTCCATAGAGCCAGACCTTTCCAAACTAAAGACCAAATTGAAACAATCGCAATCAACCAGACTGGGAGACCAAGTAAACTTGAGAATGAAGTCAAATCTGAAAACATATTCATTAACAGGAACTTTAGTTTATAAATTTAACCTAAGTGGATAGTGCGAGATAAAAATGTTTAAATAGTAAACAAGTTTATGGAAGATAGAAATACAATTTGTTGTGTTTTATAATAAAGATAGACACAATAGGTTGTGGTAACTTGGGAGTTACAAAATAAAAAAAGAGATCAATGTTATGTCCATACTGCTCACATCAGGAAACCAAGGTAAATGATAAGAGAGATGCTGGAGGAATAACAAGACGAAGGAGAGAATGCCTCAAGTGTTCAAAAAGGTTTTCCACCCATGAAACGGTGGAATGGGGTGAGCTCAAGGTTATCAAAAAGGATGGAAGCAGGCAACCTTTTGATAGAGTTAAGATAAGAGGAGGAATAATGAAGGCTTGCGAAAAACGACCAATAAGTCAGGAAAAAATAGAGATGGCTATAAATAGAATTGAGGATAAATTGAGGAGGGGAGGAAAGGAAGTTAATAGTAATGTCATAGGTGAACTTGTTTCTAGAGAACTAAAAAGGCTTGATAAGGTAGCTTACATAAGATTTGCTTCTGTTTACAGAGATTTCGCAGATGTTTCCGATTTTAAGAAAGAAATAAAGGAGCTGATTGGAAAATAATGGAAAATAAAAAAGAGTTCAATCAGACTGAAGACAATATAAAATATGAACCAAAAGGCGGAATGGGTCAGACAGCTTTAAGACTTGAGAGATATTTTACTTCTGAAGGAAAAGACCCTTTCTTTTTTGATATGTATGGTAACCCTATAAAATGGGTTTCTGAAGATGTTAAGATTACTGATGATATGGGCAAGTTAATATTTACGCAGTCAGGAGTTAGAAAACCAGAGTTTTGGAGTCCGCTTGCTCTTAAAGTGGTTGCTAGTAAATATTTCTGGGGCAATGTTCCAAAAGGTGAAAGAGAAGGTTCTGTTGAACAACTAATAGGAAGAGTAAGCAGGTGGTTTGCTAGACAAGCAATTGCACAAGGATATTTCAATCAAGATGAGGCAAATATCTTGAAAGATGAAGTAGCATCTATCTGTTTAAATCAACTATGCGTTTTCAATTCTCCAGTATGGTTTAATGTTGGAATACAGGATTACGATAAAAACGCTGGAGGCGTATCTGCTTATGTTTGGGACTCTTCAAGTGATAAAATACTCAAAGCGGTAAAAACTATGGATAGACCACAGTGCTCTGCTTGCTTTATTCAGAGTATTGAAGATAATATGGAGTCTATACTTGCAGTTCAGGTTGCAGAAGCAATATTGTTTAAAGCAGGTTCAGGAACAGGCACTAATAGGTCTAATTTGAGAAGCACTAGAGAAAGACTTACCGGAGGAGGAAGACCTTCTGGTCCAGTTTCGTTTATGAAGGGTTATGACGCTTATGCTGGAATAATTAAATCTGGAGGAAAGACAAGAAGAGCTGCAAAGATGGAGATATTAAATATTGATCATCCTGATATTGTAGATTTTATAGAGGCTAAACAAAAGGAAGAGAAAAAGGCATGGGCTCTAATAGAGCAGGGATATGACGGTGGAATGAACGGCGAAGCTTACAACAGCATCTTCTTCCAGAATTGTAATATGTCTGTAAGAGTTAATGATGAGTTTATGAATTCTGTAAAAAATGATTCTGATTGGACAACTAAAGCAGTCATTACGGGTTTGCCTGTTGAAAGTTACAAGGCTAAGGAATTAATGAAAAAAATAGCAGAAGGAACTTGGATATGTGGCGACCCTGGAATACAAAATGATAGTATAATAAACAAATATCATACTTGCAAGAATTCTGGAAGAATAAATGCAAGTAACCCGTGTGTTACTGGAGATACTAAAGTTTTAACTAAGGAAGGAAGGTGGGCAAGAATAGACTCATTGTTAAATAAAAAATCAACTATCTTAACTAATACTGGAATAATTCAGGAAAATGAAATAGAAGGTTCTTTTGAAACTGGAGTTAAACCAGTCTATAGGTTGACTACAAAGAGCGGATATGAAATAAAATTGACTGCTGATCATAAAGTTTTCACAATTAATAGAGGATTCGTTATGGCTCAAGATTTGACCAAAGACGATTATGTTTTGTTGCCTGCAAGACAAGTTTCCCAAATAGATGAAGTTGAAGATAAAGAGTTCTACCAAATGCTTGGTGTATATCTTGGAGATGGCTGTGGTGGGAATGTAAGCAATACAAGAGGCATACAACTTACTATGAACAAGGAAAGTGAACTTGGTGTATTGCAGAAATTTGCAGAATATACTTCATTGAACTATGAAAGAGCTACTCATAAAAATTCTCCAG
>CAZOGX010000028.1:0-5332 GCA_964579805.1 Candidatus Woesearchaeota archaeon
GTCGCCCACCCTGGTGTTGACATATTAGCTGCACCAACAGTAAAATAATTAATACAGGAAATAAATTTTTTCTCTCCATTAAAGAATAAAGTCCAAATTAGTTTATAATCTTTACTCTAGCCTTTTTAACATCAAGAATAATTTCTTATTATTAAAAGGATAGTAAAAAAGATAAAGATTAACAGCATAAGCGCTAAAACGATAAGTATTTTCTTGGAATACATCATTAAAACAAGATAGCATTCAAAGTTATAAATGTAATCATAATAAATATAAATTCTTTTTCTATGTCTTATTATGGTCAAGACATCAGCAGGTATTTTAATTTATAAATTTGTGCATTCAAAACTTCACGTTTTCATAGTCCATCCAGGCGGACCTTTCTGGAAGGACAAAGATGAAGGTGCTTGGAGTATTCCCAAAGGTGAAATAAATAATGAAGAGCAATTGCTTGAAACAGCTAAGAGGGAATTAGAAGAAGAAACGGGAATTAATCCTCCCAAAGAAGAATCGAGATATATTTCTTTAGGAAACATAACTCAAAAATCAGGAAAAATAGTTCATGCATGGGCATTTGAAGGCGATTGGTCAGGATTATTGATGTGTAAGTCATATGTCAAGCTGGAAAATCCTCCAAAATCTGGTAGATTCATCACTTTTCCAGAAATTGACAAAGCCGGTTTTTTTGAATGTGAGAAAGCCAAAAAGAAGCTAAACTCGGCGCAAGCAGAGTTAATAAAAAGACTAGAAGAGCATCTTTCTAAGAAGGAAGAGGGCAACCAGTAAGCTGGCTCAATTGTTCAAGAGCAATAGTTCCTTCAATCCTATTACCATTGTTAAATTCCCATGTGGGATATGATTTTATGCCTGAAATCTGGCACTCCACAGTCTGCCCAGCATTGTTAGGCAGAGAACACTCCGTGTAATCTATCTTGTCCCAGCTTCTTTCAAACATTTCTTTCTGTTCTTTACAGTGAGGGCACCAGTAAGCACCATACATCTTAGCTCCACTTTCAGTTACGCAGGTTGCAAAATCATCATATATCGCAGAGCCTCTATTAGATAGAGTTATTATTGCAAGAACAACAACTATCGCGACAATAACAAAAACCCAGACTTTTTTATTCATAAAATACACAAGAAATAATATTATTTAAACTTACCTTTACCTTTTCCAGATAAAAATAACCTATAAACGACGAATAAAATTACTAGCAATCCTATAACAACAAAGATAATAAAAATATAATTTCCTTTATCTTTTTCTTCCTGAACTTGAACAATTTCCTCTTCCAATATCTCTTCTTGAATATATGCTATTCCTAGTTTAGCCTTGTTATTCTCTATAGCCTTTAAAGTTATAGACAAGTCATAATAATTATCTTCATTAATCTCAAACTTCTTGCTCTCATTCAATTTAATTTCAGACTGGATTGCCTTGGAAGATATATTAACGACTGCACTATCAGAAGAAACAGAGATAACTCCAACATGGTGTGTTTCCCCATTTACCTTTATTCTTACCCTCTGTTTTTCTCCTAATGTCTTTTCTATAAATGAAACATCCTTAAGTTCAACATTATCTGAAAAAGTAGTAGTCCATAACAAAAGAGGATTTGTAGGGGCAAATCCTCCACTAGAACAACTATCCGTAGAGAATGAACCAGAAGCACTTGCGGTATTGCCTGTTAAATCAGTTGCTTGAACGCTAATAGAATAACTAGTTCCACAAGATAGCCCAGTTATTATATTTCCAGAAACAGAGCCTGAAGAACTGGATAAAGAGCAGGAAACAAGATTGTCATCTGTGCAAGAAAATGTCACAGTTATAGAATTTTTAGTAGAGCTAGTCTTTGTTAAACTAACTAATGGAGAAGTTGAATCTAAAAGTATAGTAAAGTTAGAACTTGCAAAAGCAGAGTTACCAGCACCATCATAAGCTCTGTAATTCCATTTGAAAGTCCCATCATAGGGAAGTATAAAGCTTATATTGCTTGAATTGGAAGTTCCAGTTATGTTTCTAGAAGTTAAATTAACTATTCCATTAGTAGAATTCCATATAAACAAGGTAGAATTCAACAAAGAAACCCCATCAGTAAAGTTAGCATAAAAGCTCTGATTTGAACTTGAAACATTAACCCCGTTTGCAGGAGAAATCAAAGTTACGGCAGGAGAATCACTATCTGGAGAAAGAGTCAAGAAAAGTTCCTGCGTACTATTAGTTTCCCCATCTCCATTCATAGCATATCCAGTAAAAGTATGGTTTCCTGCTGAAAGGCCAGTAAAGTTTCTTGAATATTGATTAGCACTAGCGTTATATAATGAAAGAATTTCAGAAGCACTCAAACTTCTGTTAAATATTATTATTTCATCTAATGAGCCTGTAAACCCTTCTTGCCCAGTAAAAGATAAAGCGCCAATTACAAAGGGCCGACTATTAGATGAAGAACCTCCAAAACCAGAGCTAACATTAGAGATAGAAATAGAACCATTTACATAAATGCTAACGTTCGCGCTATTTTTTACAACAACAACATGAACCCACCTGTTAGTTAATGTTCCAAGACTAGGAGTAGATAAATCAGTCAAAGACGCAGTAGTCTGATTAGCAAATCTAAATCTAAAAATAGTTGCTCCAGAGGGAAATCCAAGACTATAACCTGGGCGTGAGTCACCAGACAATGTTCTTTTAGCTAGAATGGTGCTATCCTCACTAGTGGTTCTGTAAACCCATGAGGAAATAGTAAAGTTTTCAGGCAAGTCAAAATGATCCAGATCCCCATAATTTATTTGGGAAATATTAGTCGAGTTAAATTGCAAGGAGTTATTAAATATACGATTAGTAGTGTTTAGAGTAACATTAGTTGCGCTTGTTGCGTTAATCCCATATCTACTGGAATCAACTGGAATCCCACTCCCATTTATAGTTTCAAATCTAAGCCATAACAAAACATCCCGTCCTTTTTCAACAAAAGAATAATGTCCAGAACTAGAAGTAGTGCTCAAATTTATAAATATGCTACTTGTTGAAACGCTACTCCCATTAGCTGGAGTAGGAGAAGCAAATTGTATTGTCGGAGCTGCACCAAAGACAAAAAAACCAAGAAGAACAAAAATAAATGAAACAGCTACTGAAAGAATTAACTTTCGCATCTAAATCCCTCATTTTTTTTCATCAATTTTGAGTAGAAATAATATTATTTAAACTTAACCTTTTTATTAAGGAAATAACTCTCTCCACCCCTCATAAAATATTGCAAGAGAGAAAATTACAGAAAAATAGCCTAACAATCAAAGACAAATAAATTTCAGAAATATCCAAACTCTAGATAAAAAATCACAATTTTATCTTACTTATAGGCGTAAAATTGTTCCAAGAACTTCCAAGAAGGTGTTTTAAGGAATTAGCAAAGAAAGGGGATGAAAGCCAAACGCCAGTATCATAGTTAGGATGAACTTGTTTATCGTCTAAAAGCATAAACATCATCTGATCATCATCAACTATACTAAACCTTCCATGTTCTTTATCTAATGCTCTGACATCTGCATATTTCGCTAGTTCTCTAGCTACCTTAACATTATCCTTAGTTATAGGTGCAGCAATTTTTATTTCCACTCCTTTTTTACTAGCTTTTTCCAATGTTGGTTTAAGAGCCTCAAATTTTCTATTGAGACCTTCAGCAGTAGTTATTATTACTGCACTCTTCTTAGCGTTTTTTATCATCATATCCATATGGTTGTAAACATTCTGCCTACCCTTTAGACTTCCAGACAAATCTGCAGGTTCAACATATTTTATACCATTATTATACAAACCAGAAAGCTCTTCAAGAACTTCGTCGCCCTTCAACTGATCAAGCCTCTTAGCTTTTTCTTGAGCATTAACAATCATATTCTTTTTGACCCTGTCAACAACTTCTTCAGGTTTAAGGGCTACAAACTTTATAGGTTTGCCAAGTTTCATAACTATGAATCCTTTTTTTTCCAAAGACTCAAGAATATCATAAGTTCTTGACCTAGGAACATCAGAAATATTACTCAATTCGCCTGCAGTAGAGACTCCTCTTGACAACAGAGAAGCCCAGACCTTGACCTCATAAAGATTTAAATCAAATATTTTTCTTAATCTGCTCAAAAACTCTCCGCTTGCTATCATGTGGTAATCTCTTTTAACATCCTGTAAAAAACTCGCCAGTATTTAAATGTTTTCTGAAAAACAACTCCTTTTAAATTACAAAATATCCCTAGGTTTTAAAATCCAAAAATTATTTTCTTTCCCTTAACCTCAAACTCAACATTTTTTTGTATTCTCCCGTCGTTAAAACTTATTTTGTCTGCGCCAGTTCTCTCTTTAATAAGCTCAACAAATCCTTCCAGACTTCTCCTTAATTCACTATCTACTGATAGTTTCAAAACTATCTTGTCTTTTTTTTCCATTCCTCTATTCTTTCTTTCTGCCTGAACCTTCCTAGATATTTCTCTAGCAAAACCTTCAGCTTCAAGTTCTTCACTAATTTGAGTATCTAATTCAATAAAGATTTCTTTTCCTTCAATGACTTCCAGATTCTTAAGATTAAGTTGTCTACATATAAGCTCTTTAAGTTCATCGCTTAACTGAAGAGAACAAGTTATTCTGGCTTTTGAGAGAGGCCATCTCAATCCGATTTTATTCTTATCTCGTTCAGCAAGACCCTTTTCTATTATTTTTAAAACAACGAAAAAATCTTCCTCTAAATCAATATTTATCTTTTTGTCATTTGCAGAAGGCCATTCAGACAGAAAAACAGATTCTTCTTCAATAATTCCTTCTTCTTTAAACTGGCCCCATATCTTTTCAGATATAAATGGAGAAACAGGAGCAAGCATTTTTACTAATCCCTGTATAATTTCACTCATTAAAGAATGCGTTTCGCTAGCCCTATCTCTTATCATTTGCATGTAATTTCTGCTTAAATCTTGTACTAAAAACTTTTCAATCTTTATAACTGCTTCATAAAATCTATAATCATCAAAACTTTTAGTAACTTCTTTAATTAAGTTATTGTATTTAGAGACTATCCATTTATCCTCAATACATTCAGAGTCTTTTATCTCTTCTATCTGGCTAATAAAATTATTAACGTTCAAAAGAACTCTAAAGAAGTTCGCTATTTCTTTAAACTCTCTTTCATCATACGCAAAGTCCTCTCCTCTTGAAAGCTTTGCAAAATAATATCTCATATAGTCTCTGTTATATTTAGAGATAACTTCAGCGGGAGAAACAACATTTCCAACAGATTTTGACATTTTATTTTTGTGCATATCTAAGACCATGCCATGAACCACTATATTA
>CAZOGX010000028.1:5342-7539 GCA_964579805.1 Candidatus Woesearchaeota archaeon
ATTATTGAAAGGTTTTTTATCAAAACCCAAAATAGAAAGAATTAATTGAGAGTTCCACCAGCCCCTCATTTGGTCTTTTCCTTCAATGTTTAAGTCAGATGGCCAGTATTTATCAAATAGGTCTTTTCTGGAGGGATAGTATAATGCAGCCCAGCTAGAAACTCCAGAATCAAACCACACATCTAAAACGGCACTTATTCTATTCATTTTCTTACCGCATTTGCAGTCCAACTTTATTTGATCTATCCCAGGTTTATGCAAATCTATCACTTTTTTGGAACTTAGTTTTTCAAGTTCAGCTATGCTCCCAATAACTTTTTTCTCTCCACATTCGCACAACCATATAGGCAGAGGAGTTCCCCAATATCTTTCTCGAGAGATTGGCCAATCATCAATACCCTCAAGCCAGGCTTTCATTCTAGATTTCATATACTCTGGAACCCAAATGTTCTTATCATTCTCTTTTATTAGCCTGTCGTGAATTTCTGAAATCTTAAGAAACCATTGAGGTAGTGAGACCATAAGCAATGATGTTTTACACCGCCAACAAATAGGGTAGTCATGAGGGTATTTTCCCTTGTAAACCAAAAGACCTTTATTCTCTAAATCTGCTATTATCTCAGAATCAATCTCCCTTGCTTTTTTACCGGCATATTTTCCAGCTTCTTCAGTCATCTCACCATTTAATCTAACTAGGGAAATAATTTCCAAATCATTTTCCCTGCCTACTTCGTAATCTTCCTTTCCGTGTCCAGGGGCACAATGGACAAGTCCAGTTCCCTCGTCTATTTTGACATATCTTCCAGACAAAACAACCTTTCTATTTCTCTTTAATTTGACATTTATATTTTCAGATAATGGATTTTCGTACTCCGCTCCTTCAAGTTCCTTCCCTTTAAATTCTCTAATTTTTTTATATTTCTTATCTGTGTAAGCCATAACCTTATCTAACAATTCAGAAGCAATTATCCACCTTTCTCCCCCAGCATCAATTTCAGAATATATAAAGTCAGGATGAACCATTATCCCTGTGTTTGAAGGAAGAGTCCAAGGAGTAGTTGTCCAAATAATAAAGTATTTATCTTTCTTTCCTTTAACTGGAAATTTAAGGTAAACAGAATTATCTGTTTGTTTGGTATACTCTATTTCATTATAGGCTAACGCAGTTTCGCACCTAGGGCACAAGTGCACAGGATATTTACCAAGATATAGCTTACCAGACTCATCGGCTTTTTTCAAGACATACCATACAGCTTCAATATAATTATCATCTAGAGTTAAATAAGGCTCATTCCAGTTCATCCAGATACCTAGATTTTTGAACTCCTCATTCATCACGCTTATGTATTTTGTAGCATAATCTTTACATTTGTCTATGAATTTTTTAACGCCATATTTTTCAATATCTTTTTTACTTTTACTTCCAATCTCTTTTTCAACTTGAAATTCTATAGGAAGTCCGTGAGTATCATATCCAGGCCTGTCAAAAACATCAAAACCTCTAAGGCTTTTATATTTGATAGAAATATCTTTCAGTATTTTGTTCAAAGCAGTACCCATATGAATATGACCAGTAGCATATGGAGGTCCATCCATAAAATAAAATTTCTTTCCGTCTTTATTCTTCTCCTTAACTTTTTCATAAATTCGGCTCTTAGCCCAGAAAGCTAAGACCTCATCCTCGGTCTTATTTGATTCCATGATTATTACTGATAAATTGGCTATAAAAGTCTTGTGTTTTATTGAAGAAATTGTTTTTAAACTATCAAAATATTAAATTTCATGAAAACTTATTCAACAGTCGCAGGAGTTGTACGTTTTAAAGATAAATTCCTTCTGCTTAAAAGAACCCCAAATAGAAGACACTCTCCTTATAAGTGGCAAACAATTTCGGGACATATAAGAGAAAAAGAATCGGCGGAAGAAGCAGTTTTAAGAGAACTAAAAGAGGAAGCTTCTCTCTTTCTGGAGAAATACTCAAATCAGGAAAAAGCTTTGAAGTTTCAGATGAGTGGGGAAGATGGATAATAATTCCTTTTTTAATAGAAGTGGATTCCGATGAAGTTAAGATAGATTTTGAGGAGCATTCTGAATATAAATGGATAGAAACAAGAGAACTAAAAGATTCCAACTGCGTTAAAAACGAAGAAAAAAATTTTGAAGTCTTCGGGATTAAAATTTAATCTAGCCCTTATCA
>CAZOGX010000028.1:7549-8453 GCA_964579805.1 Candidatus Woesearchaeota archaeon
AACTCTTTATGTAGCTTATAAAAGAAACCCCTAGGATGAAAGCACAAGTCCAGCTGACGACTTGAAATCCATAAATCCAGGAACCAATTACTCCAATAATCCCTGCAATAATCAAAACGATAAAATATTTTCTGCCCTTAGCTAGTTCGTCTCTAGCAAACCACGCAATGGCAAACCCTATAGGTATAGAAAGCAAGAGTATGAATATTTTAAAAATCATTTTTCTTTACTATCTTTATTTCTTTGTATTAGCCAAATAGAAACTCCTGCTGCAATTAAGATACAACCTAGAATCATAAATCCAGTCATCCAAGAGCCAGCATAGTCAGAAACATTACCTATGACACTGTTTATTTCTGGAGAAAGAAGAGGAGCCACTTGTTCAGGTATTAATCTAGAAACAGTTTTTTCAGCCATCTTTGCAAGAGTTGCTAAAAAGAAAAAAGGAAGGCCTATAACAATTGCTGAAAATCCTAATACAAATGGAGATTTTGTCCAGGCAAGCAAGATTATAATAAAAACAAGAGCAATAGACGCAATCAGAAATATTTTAGCTAAATTGCCTATACCTAACAATGACTTATGGAGTCCGGCATTTTCAAGTTCTTTTTCAACGAGTACCTCAACTCTGCCCTCATCAAAGTTATCTGGAAGTATAGGAGAAAGCGCCACCTTATCAACTATATTTTCAACTGATTTTTCAATGTCTACCTTTTCAGCAACACTATAAGTCAATATATATATCTCAACAGAAAAAATAAGCAATACCGCTAAAAATATAGACAGGCCTATCTTGAATTTCATGTTTTTTACTATTTATCTCTCTTATTAAACTCTTTTATTTCAGTTGATTCTAGCACCATTAATTCTTACAATTATTTCCCTTTTTGCGAGTTCAGAAAAA
>CAZOGX010000029.1:0-8411 GCA_964579805.1 Candidatus Woesearchaeota archaeon
TTAATTGTTTTCCGCAGCAATTCTAAATCAGTTATATCTCCTTTAACAAAATCAACTCCAAGTAAATATCTTTCAAAAAAATCCCTTTTTTTGCCTTTGTTTTCCCTAGTGAGACAAGTTACTTTAGCGCCCTCTTCAACTAATTTCTTAATAGTCCATAACCCTAAAAAACCCTTTCCGCCCGTAATTAAAACTTTTCTCTCATGCCAGTAGATATCATTAGCCATATAGATGTGAACAAGAAGCTAATTTACAAACATTCCTTAGAATAATATCTCAATATTTTATCTCTATAAAAAATAGCCAGAGTATCCCAAAGCATCCAAAAAACAGCCTTAGCATTAATGGTGCTACCAAACCTATATTTTATTTTCACAGGAGCTTCTACAATCTTAGCATCTTCTTTCTTAGCAATTACTAAGAGTTCTAAATCAAAAGCAAATTTTTTAATTGCAATTTTAGGCATAACTTTATCCAAAATACTTTTTTTGAATAATTTTAGTCCGACTTGCGTATCCTTTATATCAAGATTAAAAAATATCTTATTTACTAGCTGATAAACATAGCTCATTATTCTTCTCATCAAAGGGTAATGCACATCACTTTCAGGATGTTTTTTGCTTCCTACAACTATGTCTGCTCTTTCTTTGTTCATTATCTTTATAAACAGGCTTAATTGCGAAGGGTCTATATCTCTGCCACTATCAACAAAAGCAACATGTTTTCCTCTTGCGAACTGAAATCCGTATTTAATAGCATTACCCTTTCCTTTGTTTTGTTTGTATCCTACAACCTTCAAATTAGGAATAGTTATTTTTTTAGCTTCATGAAAACAATTATTTAAACTTCCGTCATCCACAAGAACGATCTCATAGCTAACTTTTAACTTTTTTAGTTTTTCATTAGCCTCATTAATATTTCTCTTTATGTCTTCGGAATTATACATTGGAATAATAACAGACAAAAAAACGTCGTCCATAAAGAAAGAGCTTAAAAGCAGATTATAAACCTTGCTATGTCCTTTTTCTCATTGGAATAAACAATGAACCTATAAAAAACAGAATTGAAGCAGTAACAAAGGCCATTGAAAATTGCATCAAACTATTTGAAAAAGTAATTAGTAAGACTGCTTCTAGAATAAGAAAGATTCCCAATAAAAGATACCTCTTAACTCTATTAACTGAAAGATTAAATAATATATTTAGATTAGCCAGAGAGATTAATCCAGAACCCAGACCAATATAGAAAAGAATAGAAGAGGATTCTTTAATTTCTTTCCCTGTAAATATCTTGATCATCATTTCAGGAAATAGGTAGAAAGCTACAAGAGCTACGGATATTCCTAAAAGCAACATAATCATAGATTTCTTATATATAGCTCTGGAGTTACGAGCATTCTCTACTTGTTCAGCGCTTATTGGAAACATTGCCTTGCTTATTGGTTGAGTTCCCAAGAAGATTACTTTAGCGAGAGTTGACGCAATAGCATAAAATCCTGCCTCTTGAGAAGAAAACATCAATTTAGCGATTAAGATATCTATGCTATAAAATGCAGTTATAAAAAGAGTTAAGAAAAATGCAGGTCTAGTATATCTGTAAATTCCCTCAGTTTCTGCCTTTTTTTCTTGACTAGAAAGGTATTCTTTTAACGGAACGAATGAAAATGCAAAAGCAGTTATAGAGCCCACTAAAACTCCCACCATTGCACCATAAACGCCAAATCCTATTAACGTTAGCGAAACTCCTACAAACAGCTTTAGTGACGCATCAAGAATCATGTTCGCACCCAATGCTCTAAATTTCTTTTTTCCCTGAATAACTCCCCTAGTAATTGGCGTTAAAAGGACAACTACTATAAACAAACCATTTAGGAAAAGAAGAAAGTAGTTTATATCGAGCATAAAAGAAAGAGGAATAGAAACCAATAGATAAATAGCAAACATCGTTATTCCAAAAAATAATCCTTTTTTCAAAGATCTCTTAATTAAATTTTTTATTTTGCCTTTGTTTTCCTCTCCTGCAGAATATTTAGTAACCACTAGTTGTATAGAATCATTAAAAACCAAAAAAATATAAATAAATGAAAAAAGACTAGCAAGTACACCGTATTCTTCAACACTTAATATTCTAACCATTAAAAATTGAAATAAAAAATTTAAGGCATTGAAGACATTAAGTGCAACAAGGAGAACAATGCTTCCCTTTACCAGTCCTTCCTTAGAATTCATCTAAAAATTACCTCTAAAGATTAGAAAACCTATAATGACAATTAAGATTTGAAATAGCCAGATTGAAATAACTGCTCTTTTTTCAGTTGGCTTAATTCCTGTTTTTTGCATAATTAAAATTGCAAGATGGTTTAGGCTATATATTTTTGAATGAAGCAATTCTAAAGAGCCATCTTGATTGGGCTTACCGAAGGAGGATTTTATTAGTTTTCCCCTAGATTTTAAAGCAACTTCAATAAGGTAAGGTATAAAGAAAAATAAGGCAATCTTCTCAAAATTTCCCAAAATCGCCATTATAGCTATTAGTCCTCCAACACTATAGGTTAATGAGTCTCCAGGAAAAACCTTGGATGGATAAAAGTTGTAAATCATAAATCCTAAGAGAGCGAAAACCATGCATAGACCTGCAATTGCTAACCAAGAACTACCTGTTAAATATGCAACTAAGGAAAGAGCAGACAATAAAATAATTCCTTGTCCTGCCTCGAGTCCATTGAATCCTGCAAGAAAATTAAAAGTTGTGGCGGCACCTATAATTCCAATAGGGATAAGAATTAGGGGGTAAATTATTCCAATATCCATAATTCCTAAAATTGGAATAAAAATTGTGCTCCTTCCAGCATTTAAAACAACAAGAGGTATCGCAGCCAAACCAACCAAAATTATTCTGTCTCTTCTTCTTAGACCTCCTCTTTGCCATCCTAAAAGGTCGTCTATAAGACCTATATTTGCCAATATTATTACTGAAAGCATTAAACCCATGACTTCTATCAAATTTTCAGAACTTTCCAGAAAAAAAGTACGATAGCCTATAAAAATCATTAAACTTACAACAAAAGCTAGTAAAACGATTATCCCTCCAGATCCAGCAACCTTATGTTTGTCAAATTTGTTCATATCCTCCCACATCAAATTTATTTGTTTAGTCTTTTTTATCCAGGGCTTCATAAAAATCAAAACTATTAAGAAACTAATTAAGACAACGATAGAAAGATATATGTTCATTTAAGCTCTCCTTAATTCTGCAGGCCAGATAGTTTCAAGGTATTTTTTCTCATATCTGATATTATTTGGATAAGAAATTTCCCAAATCTTTATAGGGCCTCTTAATCCTTGGAAATAAACCATTTCGCCCACATTCACACCTTGTGATTTTAGTGCAGAAACAACATAATCATCCTGAATATGAACAAGCTTAAAGTTATCTGTTTGTTTATTAAATAAATAGAGTTTCGCTAGTTGGGAATCAACAGTCCTACTACTAAGATATAGAATCGCTCCTGAAGGATCAAGATTCAATTCTCCAGAATTTTGTTGAAAAGCAGAAGGCATAACAAATATGCCTGCATTGGTTCCAGATCCAAAATCTATAAGCGAATTATTATAAAAAGCATACCTAAGAGGGATTCTATACTGGTTGTTTGCATAGATGAAAACGCCAATAGGTTGATATATGTCTCCATGATTATCTATCTCCAAAAATATAGCTCCAAGGCCTGCTATATTACTAGCACTTCCAGAATTAACACCTGGAAGAGATATTGTAGAGCCATTTAGAGTATAAATTAAATCCTCATCTAATGAAAAACCTCCTCTATAAACGAATATTGTAGAGTTCTTAGTTTCAGATGTCTGAGAGGAATCTTTAAGGAAAGTATTAATCCAGCTTCTTCTATCGTAATTTTCATCAGAGCCAATGCTAGAGAAAGCAGTATATTTTCCAAGGTCTGTTGAATCAATCAAAAAATGAGTAGTATTATGGGCATAAAGAAATTCTAATGCCTCATTCTCGCTTGTGCCAGTCAGGGCATATCTTCCCATAAAATGGTTCCAGTAAGGTATGAAGTTTCCACCATCCAAAACAGTTGCTCTCTCTCCAATACTTTGAACCCAATATCCATAATCCCACCAATGTCCGAAAACTGAACTTTCTGGAGTGTTGGTTCTAACCCAAGACATAGCTATTTGCCACTGCTGATTGTAAATTCCAGGGACGTATTGTCCGGCACCCTGTATACTTGACTTGTAAAGAACATATCCTGAATAAATGCTCAGAAGAATTACAATTATTGAGATGGAGACTACCAAAATCTTTTTTTCTTTTTTATTTAGGGCTTCAATTATTCTCTCAATGCTTTCAGATATAAGATATGCAACCATTACAGCACTGGCAGGAACTAAAACCATCACCAGTCTGACTGCTGCCCTTGCAGATATAATGCTGAAGAAAAAGAAAGAAAATAAGAGTATAAGTCCGAAATCCAGCTCTTTCAATAAATCAGTTTGTCCAGATTTATATCGCATATAATAACAAAATGCAAAGGTACCTATTAGAGAGATAAACCCTATTAGATAAAGGAACAAACTTCCAGGACTTGTTCCATTAAGAGCACCTGACTCAGAATACCTGCTAAATACAAGAGCGAGAATAAAAATAGCGTATCCTGAAACTATCAAAACCTTTTCTTGCGATTTAAGTTTCTTAAGCATACTCGCAAAAAGATATATAGAGCCTAAAATAAAAAGCCAAAAGAAAATAGGAATTCCTTTCAAAACCGGTCCAAAATTATTAGTCCATTCACTAAAGTAAGGCTGTCTATTTTCAGCAACAGTTACTCCAAGTCTATCGGACACGGGATTTACCAATGTGCTTATCACTTGTCTGGATTTGTCAAAAATAAAACTTGGGCCAAAGAACAAAGCGACTACTAATATTCCTGCTATAATCATTACACAAAGAGAGATTATCTGCTCAGGAATGTTATATTTTTTTTGGAATTTTATTTTATCAAAAATTCTCATGCGCGTCATCAATTCATGTAATGAAATCAATGCAATCGCACTAAGGGGAATTAGGAAAGTTGTAGTGACTATTAATTCACTGAAAGAATATCTAATAGAGTACATACTCATAATTATAGATGAGATGACCAACCAAATAACTACCATAAGTAGTTTTTCGAGGTTAGTTTTTTTAAGGAAAAAAGCTAAATATAGAGCAATTCCGATGGTCAAATGTATATAGATATATGCACCCCAAACAAGCGCCATCATAGCAGTAGTTATTCCAGCCAAACCAGCATAGACATAATTCAAGTACTTTCTTTCAGAGTTCCAAGCACAAAGGAAAAAATAAAGTGAAATAAATAGAAAGAAGAATGCCGCAGATTCCTTTTCAGGAATACCTGCAATTGTTCTAGGGAGTAAAGGAGGCATAACGCTCAAGAAAAAAGAGGAGATAAGAGCGATAGTATTTGCCTTTTTTTCTCCAGAGAAATCAAGAAACATTTTCCTTACAAATAGGAAAAAGGCTATTACGGTAATAGCGAAAAAGAAAACTGGGTATATTACAGCAGATTGCTCAACAGATGATGAACCGAAGATAGTAGCTATTTTATGGAACCAAGCAATCATATAAGGATGCAACAAAAGCTCTTCTCTAATATTAAATCCTAGTGGAACATTTCTCATATAATCTATTGCATAAAGACTTCCTTCGGCAACTATATGTTTAGCCCATCTAAGAAAAAGGAAAGGGTCTAGGTCAGGTCCTAAGGTCCAGCCACCATTAGTCACATCTCTCAAACCAGACAAATTTCTGGTTCTTATTCTTACAGAAAGATAGACTATTATTGCAAGAATACCATAGATTAAAAGATTTGACTTTTTGGTAAAAAAACCAAAAATCTTTTTCTTTCTCTCTTCTATTATCTTAGTATTATCTGAAGATTCCATAACATATATTTAGGAAAACTTTTGTATTTAAATATGATTACTCCGTTTAACCGAAAAAGATTGGGGTAACTAATACCTCAAAAAGAGCGGCAATTAACAAGATAATTACTGCTAAAATTATCAAATGCAAGGAGTCTTGCAAAACTTCCCAGAACTTTTCAGTTCCTATTTCATGTTTTATCACAGCCACAGAGATTATTCCTCCAGCCATTGCAGCCACAAAATAAGCAGCTATTTCAGGTATTCCATGGATAGCATATCTCAATATTGCTAAGGGCATAGAGGATAAACTAGATTGAGAAAAAATACCTATTGCTGCGGCAATGACGCTGGCGTTCCACGCAAGAATAAATATAACTCCTGCACCGAATATGAGGGAAAAAATTATAGTAAAGATTAAAACATAAATGTTATTAGCGAATATAAGTAAAAATCTATCTGTATTTGTTGCAAAACTAGTTCCCTGAACAGTTTTTACCCCGTATTGTTGAACGCATTGATCAAAGTTGCCTGGCCTATTTATTGCACAATAAGTTTCAACTTGGGCCTTAAAAATTTCTGTCTGTGGAAGCATTATATACCAAAAAGAATATCCAATTACAAAACCAAGGAAAAGCCAAAGAAAGGCATATAGTGCTCTCCTATGCTCTTTCAAAAGTCTAAACGATCCGATTTTTTCATCAACTCTTTCCTCTTCGACTTTGAGAATATAGTATACAAACGGGATTGAAAACATAACGGTAAAAGTGATTATAAGTATCCCTGATGCTTTAGATAAAACCGCATCCTGTGCGAATACCCAATTAACAAGTACGACGGATATGCTTGAATAAAAAATTCCAATAAAAAACATTTCCCAAGGCTTTCTTTCAGCCTTTCTTGGGTTTATGAGCATTTCAAACATCTATCTTTTTCACCTCAATCTTATCTCGCCAACATCACTTAAATATCTTTTGTGTTTTTAGATGATTTGCTATGGGTTTAGCAATATCAAACTTCTGAAAATCATTTTGTATACTATTTGTAGAAAAAACTATTTTAGGCTTTAACTTAAGAAGGTTTTTAGAGGATTTATCAGCCAGAATAGCATGGACAAAACAAAAGCTTATGCTTTTAGCACCTTGCTTTTTAGCAGTTATAGCAGAATCTATTAATGTTTTCCCACTAGACGCAACATCGTCAACAATAATAACATCCTTATTTCTAACATCTAACTTCTTTGTTATTATCTTTATCTTACCGCTAGAAACATCTCTCTCTTTACCAAAAAAAGAGTATTTGCATCCAAGACCTCTAGCAAAATCCCTCGCAAAATTTTTAGATTCATAATCTGGACCTAAAACAAAACTATCAGAAAAACCTTTTCTTGAGAATTCTCTTCCCATCTCTTCAAACACGGAGATATTCCATGATTTTATCTTGAATATTTCGTTTATTTTTTTTCTATGTTCATGCATATTTATAGTGATAAAAAAGTCAAGTTCAGATTCAACTAGTTCAGCTATATATTTTGCAGAAAAAGTCTCGCCTTTCCTAAAAATTTTATCTTGTCTTGCATACGGAAAATAAGGCATAATTCCCAGAACTTTTCTTTTTTTCTCTTTTAGTTTCCTAGCAGTAAGAAAGAACCTTATCAAGTAATCATCTATCTTTTCGTCTTTTAATTTTCTAATTGCTAGAATTGCATCTCCCTTAAATTCTTTAGTTATCCTAGGTTGTATTTCCCCATCTGGAAAGGTTCTATACTCTACTTTTGAATATTTCTTTCCAAGAATTTTAGAAATGGAAAAGGCGAGCTCATCTCCGACGACAAAAGCATTACTCATGGAAGTATGTTTGTCTTTTTTTAGTTTCATTTCCTTTTTCCCCCAAAATTATTTCTATGCCGTGCGATGTTCCTATTCTATCGGCACCTGCGGAAATAAAATCAAGAGCTTCTTTAAAGTTTTTTATTCCACCAGATGCTTTCACCTTCATTTTTTCTTTGGCTACCGATTTCATAATTGTTACATCTCCTATTTTTGCAGGACCTTTAAGGCCAACAGCAGTTTTTACAAAATCTGCTCCAGATTTCAAAACTAATTCGCTTGCTTTTTTTATTTCATCTTTTTTAAGTTCAGGACTTTCTATTAAGACCTTAAAAACTTTTTTACCAATTGTTCTTCTAAGTTGTTTTAACTCATTTTCGATATAAGAATAATCCTTATTTTTGAAAGCCGGTCTGTTAATTACAACATCAAATTCGTCAACAAAATCATAAACTTCCTTTATTTCTTCAACTTTAGCCCTAGTATTTTGAACCCCAAATGGAAAACCAATTACTACTCCCACTTTTACTTTATTTCCTACAATTTTTCTAGCAAACTTCGCATAGTAAGGTAAGACCATTACACTATAAAAATTATATTTAATTGCTTCTTCGCACAATTTTTTTACGTCTTTTTCAGT
>CAZOGX010000030.1:0-7754 GCA_964579805.1 Candidatus Woesearchaeota archaeon
ATGAGTACATACGGAATAGGCGGAGTTGTTTTTATTGTATCTGGAGTCAATAACAAATCATAATAATCCTTTTAAAGCACCCACAAATACATTTTATATGCTAAAAAAAGTGGCCAAGAGGCCGTTGACCAAGCAATTCTTGTCATTTATTCTCGTGGGAGCTACAAGCACAGTCCTAAATTATCTTGTTTTTTTGGTCTTTCTTCTGTTTCTTTCATTTCACTATTTAGCTTCAGCAAGCATAGGATTCATTTCAGGTGTTATCATAGGATTCATTTTCAATAAGAATTATACTTTTAGCTCAAAGAGAAAAGTTTCTAAATCACTCCCAGTATACTTTTTAATATATCTGTTTTCCTTAGGAGTAAACCTAGTTTTGCTTGAAGTACTCACAACAAATACTTCTCTTGGAGCAATAATCTCAAATTTGCTTCTAGCCCCATTAATAATACTAATAAATTTTTTAGGGGCAAAGTTAGTTGCTTTTGGTGATACAAAATGGTGATCAATATCAAAAATTTAAAAAAATCAGCAAACTTTATCTTTTTTAGATTTAGATATCTTATTAACTACATAATAATTGGTTTTTTCTCTGTTTTATTAGAAGTAATAATTGTAGGTTCGCTAGAAATTTATAACATCTCATTAGGTAATAAAATAGCAATAGGATTTTTAGCTGGCGTACTTCTAAGTTTCATTTTAAATTCAAAATTAAATTTTAGAGTGCCAAGGTCTAAGAATGCAAGGACTTTTGGAATATTTTTAGCTATTTCATTAACTGCTCTCTTTCTAAATCTTTTTCTCATGCTTATTTTTACTGGAAGTTTAAGCTCTAACTATAGCGCATCCAGATTTGTTACTGCCGCATTCATCTTTATTTTAAGTTATGCAGCACACAGAAAAATAACCTTTAATTTTATCAAAAAAGTGGGAGTTGCCGTATATTTGAATAAAGATGAATCAATATCAGAAGTATATTCCAAAATAAGATACTACTCTGATTTTATCCACATAGATATAGTGGATGAATCATTTAACGAAAACGCAAGCCAGATAGACTTATCTCTCATTAAAAAAATAGAAACTACCTGGCTATTAGAGAAACATTTACATATAATGTCTAAAAACCCATCTAAATGGATAAAAAAATTAAGCCGGAAGGTAGACTTAATATTGTTTCCCCTAGAGATAGATGAACCAATTGATAAAGTAATTGCTCTTTGCAGGGCTTTGGGAAAGAAGGTAGGGATTGCAGTAACAATAAATTCTGATTTGAAAGAGCTAGAGAAAATAATTAATAAATTAGATTATGTCCAGGTTATGGGTATAGGAGAGGTTGGAAAGTCCGGACAAAAATTTAATCCCGAATCATTATCTCTTTTGAAAAAGGTAAATGTACTAAAAAGAAAACATAAGTTTAGAACGATCTTCGATGGAGGCGTTAAAACGCAGAACATTTCAAGAATTAACTCAGAATATATCGTTGCTGCATCAAGTTTATTACATTCCGATGATCCTATAAATTCTTTCATGGATCTAAAAACAAGTTCAAGATATCATCAAACAGACCTGGAATTACGGGAAGATATTTTAAGTAGCATAAGAAAAATAATAAATGAAGATTCATCGATCATTTCTGGAAATCTGGTAGGCACTTTTGCAGAGAGCGGAACACTTATAGGAGCAAGCGACATAGATGTTGTGTTGATAGTTGATGAGTTGAACAAGAGCAAGTTTGATCAAATAATAAATAAATTTGTAGATGTTAAAGAGAATATAGAATCTAAATATGGGATAAAAACCATAATCAATTCAACTTTAGGCCCTTTAAAGTTCAATGAAGAAGGAATAGTATTTCATGTAATGATTTATGACTTAGCACTTCATAAGTTACATTGCATCGTAAGTCCATTTACATGCTATGACTGGCAACGTTCTAGAAAGTTCATAAAAAAACCTCTTGATAAATTATATAAGGTAATGTTTTTACAGCCCAGATACTTTTTTAACAGTAGAAGAAGTGCAAAAGATTACTTATCCGACATAAAGCAAAATAGGATATCGTATAGAAAATATCTATTTAAGAAAGGAAGAACTTTTGAGGAAAAATTGACCAAGGAGATGAATGAAAGAGACAAAATAGAATTTTCATATCACATTACAAGATTTTTATTACTTAATTTTTTGAAGATGTACCATAGAAAAAACTTTTCAAGCGATTTTAATTACCTAGTAGAGGAATATTTTAGAATATTCCCTCTCAATCGTTCAAAGCACATAAAATTCTTAAAGCGGATAAATAAGTTAAAGAAATTAAAAGAATTTCCTAAATTACCAGATATAATTGAAAAGCTAGAGTCATTCATTATTGACTTTGAAAAGCAATTTGAAAACTACTTTAAAAAAGGTTCTACAGAAATAACTTTCATAAGACATGCAAAGCCTAGAATTGGGAAAGACATGTTGTTTGTCGGGCAGAGGCTAGACCCTACAATAGAAAGAATAAAAGAGGAAGAGGCTAAAAGCTTAAGGGAATTATTTGAAAATTCAGATATTTTAATATCATCTCCCCTAAGAAGATGTCTAGAAACTCTTTCAAGTTTAACTAAAAAACAAATAAAAATTTTCGACAATATAAAGGAAATAGATTATGGTGAGGCGGACGGAAAGAACTTAAAATTTTTATCCTTAAACTATCCAGAAATAATAGAATCTTGGAAGATTGGTGAAGATCCAAAGTTTCCAAATGGTGAGAATACTAGAGATGTATTGAAAAGATTAGGCATTTTTTTAAATGAAATTAAAAAAACAAAGAACAAAAAAATAGTGGTATGCACACATAATGTCGTATTAAGATGCCTGATAGGCGCTTATACGAGATTACCTCTAAACGAATGGTATAAGATAGAGTTGGGCTACCTAGAGAAGATAAAATGCTTGCTAACTAGAGATGGAAAGATATTTATAGAATTGTCGGATGAACAAATTGAGAAAATATTTGAAAATCTTCAACATGCATGAATATTTTATTTCTTTAGATCCAGAGGAGAAGCTAATTAATTTGATAGAGGCGCAAAAAGATTTTGTTAAAAAAACAACTAAAAATCATAAGTGGGCAGACCATAAACCAAAAATAACTGCTTTTATTATCTCGACGGATGATGAGCGAAAATTAGTTGAAAAAATAAAATCTCTGGCGTCAGATATTAATAAGATTTTTATAGATTTAATGGAGATAAAGGTTCATTCTCTTGATGCACGTTCCAGCGGAAAAACAATAACATACCCAGCATCAACTGCTAATCTTCACATTCTTAGAAACATACAAAGAAAAATAATAGAGTCTTTAAACAAATTTAATAATAAAGAAAATTTTTCAAAATTTGTAAATATCAATTTGCTTTCTGAAAATCAAAAGGAAAATCTTAAGATATTCGGCTATCCATATGTTAGTGAAGATTGGGAACCGCACTTCACTTTGGCTTCAATCAGTTCAGAAAAATTTGACGAAGTTTTAAAGTATGCGGAAGAGAATAGGATAAATGGAAAATTTGAATTGGTAAGTATAAGTTTATATAAAGGGCTTGATAGCCCAATATTGATAGCTAAATTCCCCCTAAATTGAAAAGATGTTTGATGAACTAAAAAAGAAGGTCAAGGAAGCAAACCAAGCTCTTGAATCAAATAACTTGGTTAAATTAATGTTTGGTAATGTAAGTGCTTTAAGCGAAAATGGAGAAGCTATAGCCATCAAACCAAGCGGAGTTCCATACAAAAATCTTCAGAATGGAGATATAGTTCTTTTGGATAAATCTGGAAATAAATTAGAAGGTAATCTTAGGCCAAGTTCAGATACTCTAACACATTTAGAAATTTATAAAAGTTTCCAAGGAGTTGGCGCAGTAGTTCACACTCATTCTCCAAATGCTACAATCTTTGCACAAGCAAAAATGCCTATCCAATGTTATGGAACTACTCATGCAGATCATTTCTATGGTGAAATACCAGTCTCCAGAGAGCTTTCTGAGAGCGAAATAGCAGAAAATTACGAATTGAATACTGGAAAAGCAATAGTTGAAACTTTTAAAAATCTAAAAATAAATCCTCTTGAAGTTCCTGCTTGTTTAGTTCCCTACCATGGATCTTTTGTCTGGGGGAAAAATATTTCGGAAGCTATAGACAACGCTATCGCCTTAGAAGAAATTGCAAGAATGAAATTAGAGCTGTTAAAGTTAAATCCCTCTGCTGACAAAATACCCAAAGCCCTTCTTGATAAACACTATCTAAGAAAGAATGGTAAAAACGCCTATTATGGCCAAGATAAAGGGTAAATATATAAAGGATCTATTTTCATGAATTGGATGTCAGATTACGAAGAAATGGTCCAAGTTTTGGAAGAGATAGTTGGAGTAAATAGTGCAGTAACTATTCCCTTTATTGAAAGAAAAACAGGTCTAAAAATATTAACTAAAGGAGATGACCACGGAGAAATTGTCACAGAGGCTGATAGAAAAGCAAGCCAATATCTTTTAGATGGAGGAATTAAAGGAGTCCTTGGTTTGAGGCAAAGATTTCGCGGATCTTTTTCAGAAGAAGATGATTCGCCTGAAAGGACTTCTGCACTTGAGATTTTCCATGTAGATCCAATAGATGGGACAGGAGACTTTTCAGATACGTACCAGTCAGGTAGAGCCATAGGACCAACAACACTTGTTTCTAGACTAAGGAGATCTTCAATAAAAGATACATTTGTCCCTGTCGGAGGAATAATTTTCGATACACTTTATCAACACGCAGTTGTTAGTGATGGTTCAAAGATAGGATTATTTTCAGTAGATAAAAGAGGAAAATTGCAAGATGTCGACTTCGAACTTAAAAGTCCCGAATGGAATAATGGCCAAACTCTAAGGCTGAACAGAAGAGTTTGTTATCCTCAACTAGTTTTTGATGGGCCATTTAAAGAATTCTTGAGGAGAGAATACGGAGTTAGCTTAGAAAATGTTAATGTTGGAGGAGCGGGAACATTTGCAATGCAGTTTTTTAGGAATTATATCCAACCTACCTCGACAAACGGGCAAAGTTTTGCTTCTTTAGAGCCAATAACAATTGGTTTTAATGCTCAACCTGACTGGAAAACATGGGACACAGATCCTACAGAAGTTATAGCTTCTGCTTTAGGTCTACCAGAAAGAACTACAATTTACGGAGAACCAATAACGGCAAATGCAAATGCACCAGATTTAAGGGGAATGCATCACTCAAAAGGATATGTCTTAGCACCATCAAGGTCGTTAAGAGATATGCTGACTGAAGCAGCTATCCGCTTTAAGGAGAGAAACCCAGATGCAAATTTATTAGGAAAAGATTATGGATATAAAGATGCAATTTTAGGTCTTAGACCATTAAAAAATTAAATGATAAACATATTCAATCTTTAAAACTCATGGTAAACATAGTGCTTATGGCAGGAAGTGGGAAAAGGTTTTCTGATGCTGGATATAAATTATCAAAGCCTTTACTTCCAGTTTCAGGTAAACCAATGATCGTTGAAGCAGTCAAATCAATGCCTAAGGACAAAAAATGGGTTTTTGTAGTTAGACAAGAACACCTAGAAGAAAAAGAAGTCATAGATGCTTTGAAGTCTGTTTCAGAGGATGTTGAAATTATAGTAGATAATAATCCCATAGGGCAGTTAAACTCCTGCTTAGTTGCTAAATCTTTTTATGATTATGAAGAGCCAATGTTTGTAGGTGCATGTGATTTAGGCATGGTTTATGATAAAGAAAAATATGAATCTATTATAAGCTCTCCAGACTCTCCAGATATGATTGTTTGGAGTTTCACTAAACAACCAAATTTAACAAGAAATCCCAATGCATGGGGGTGGCTAAAAATAGGTAAGAACAACGAAGTAAAAGGAGTATCTGTAAAGATACCTATATCAGAAGACCCATTTAATGATTATGCTATAGTAGGTTCCTTCAGTTTCAAAAATGGGAAAGATTTCTTAAAAATTGCATCAGAATTAATGAGGAGAGGAATAACCGTCAAAGGAGAATTCTATATAGATTCTATGATAGGAGTAGCTTTAGATATGGGATATAAAGTAAGTCATTTCCCAGTAAAATATATTGGGTGGGGAGTTCCATCAGATTACGAAGAATACAATTATTGGGAAAAGGCCATTGCTAATCCTAGCGAATATCCAGACGCAAAGAATAAAAATGAATACTGATTCTGGTATGAGTATTTTACTAATAAAAAATGAAGAAAAAGCCAGAATTATCAATAATCATACCTTGTTATAACGAGGAAAAAAACATTCCTTTAGCATTAAAAAGATTCAGAGAAGCGTTCAAGGGAAGGGAGAAAGATATAGAGCTGATATTAGTAGATAATAATTCAAAAGATAATACTCAGAAAGTACTAAAGAATCTTTTAATAAAAAAAGAAAATTCATTTGCGAGGACTGTTTTTCAACCTGCTCCAGGATATGGGGCAGCACTAATAAAAGGTTTAAAGTCTGCCAAGGGAAAGTTTATTGGTTGGACTCATGCAGACCTTCAAACTCCTCCAGAAGATACCCTTAGGGCTTTAGAAGTCATAAAAAACTCAAAAAATCCTGAAAAAACGTATGTGAAGGGAAAAAGATATGGAAGACCATTAATGGATAAATTGGTGAACACAATAGGCATGTCTATCTTCGAGACATTAATCTTAAAACATTTTATGTATGATATAAATGCACAACCTAATTTATTCGCTAAATCATTTTTAAAGTTAGCAAAAGATCCACCAACTGATTTTGCTTTTGATTTATACTTTTATTACGTTGCTAAAGAGAATAAATACAAAATTATAAGGTTTCCAGTTTTCTTCGGAAAGCGCGTATTCGGGGAAAGTGCTTGGAATACTGGTTGGAAAGCAAGAATAAAATTCATAAAGAGAACTTTGAAGTTCAGTTTTGAGTTGAAGAAGAGAGTATCATAATTTAATAGTAAATTTCATCAAGAATTTAAAATATAATCTTTAAATGGGAAAGGAGGAATATGGTCTTAAATTGAATGATCTTCTATCAAGTAAAAATGAACCAACAGCTACGGAAGTAGGTAACATATAACTGCTTACGTGTATTTTTGAATAATCCATTAAATCGTTAAATCTTTCCATTTCTGGAGGAGCAATCTGATCTGTAAATCTCGCAATAGTGATGTGTCTTCCCCAAGCTCTTTTGAGATCTAAACCTTCTTCTTGAGACCCTTCAATTAATTTATCAACCAAATTGACAACCTCTCGAGGAACTAAAGCAGTAGTAGGTCTAGCAACTACAGTGCTTTCGTCGTGAACTGCACCATGAACGCTGACTGCCAAATACTCATTGAAATCATGTGCAACCTTTTCAACAACACCGCTCAATTGAGAAAGTTGCGCATCTAAACTTTCTGGCTCACTACTTGTTTTTACTCCATGAGTGGCCAAACTAGTGTGAATATTACCTTTTTCCGGAGAGTAAATCATTGACCTTCCATCCAATGACTTATGGATTGCATCAGAAAATCCTCCAATTACATCTAGCTGACTCGGATCATAAGTAAAATAAACTAAAGCTCCTGTCTGCACTTGTCCTTGCGGAGGCAACTTAGAAACTAAACCTTTCTCCCTAGCCTTTGAACCTCTTTCAGCCATTTCTGCTAAAATTCTTTGTTCATTTGCTAAAAACTCTTCTGGATTCATTACTCTCAACATAAAAAAGA
>CAZOGX010000031.1:0-7595 GCA_964579805.1 Candidatus Woesearchaeota archaeon
GATACCTGAACAATCTTTCTCTACTAATTTTTTTGTAGCATTCAAGACGTCTTCAATAACAGATATAGAATTATCTATACTGATTATATTTTTATAACTTAAAAGCTTGGAAATTAAGTTTCTTTCAGACGTTTCTGTGCTTACAGGCATTCTTATTCTGATTTGTAAGATGTTTTCAAACTCCTTAAGTATTTTCTCTGAAATTATTTTTGTTCTGCTGTAAAAACTTCCTTGAAAATTAGGTTCGTCCTCTTCGGAAAAACCTTGCCCATTGTTATTTCCTTCGTATACACATCCGCTACCTATATGAACCATTTTTTTACCAAGTTTTTTGCAAGCGAGGGCAATAAATATTGGGACAACTACGTTTGAAATAAGAGTTTCTTCTTTGTTATCTTCGCACCAGTCAATATTTGGTCTGCCTGTTTTTCCAATGCAATTAATAACCACATCCGGATTGTGTTTTATAATCTCCAGCTCTGCATCTAGCTGGCTATTTATCCTGGCTTCCGATAGAAAACTACCTTCCAGTTTTTCAGCAAAACTGGCCCCTATGAATCCTTTTCCAAGTATAAGGTATCTTTTAGACATTAGCTGAAGTTCTCCATTTTATTTTCTTAAGAGGTTTCCACCATGAGACATTATTCTTATACCAAAAAACTGTTTCTTTTAAAGCTTCATCAAAATTAAATTTTGGGCTCCATCCAAGACTTTCTATCTTTGAACAATTCAAAGAATATCTTAAATCATGCCCTTGCCTATCTTTTACAAAAGCGATAGATGAATTGTCTTTCCCAAGAATTTCTAAAATCTTCCCTGTTAATTCTATGTTCTTTATCTCTGTTCCGCCACCAATGTTATAGATCTGTCCGGGCTCGCCTTGATGAAGTACCAAATCTATCGCTTCGCAATTATCTTTTACAAATAGCCAATCCCTGATGTTTGTTCCTTGCCCATATAGCGGAACCTTTTCGCCTTCTAGAAGGTTAGTTATGAAAAGAGGAATTATCTTTTCTGGAAATTGGTATGCTCCAAAATTGTTTGATGATCTTGTGATTATTATGGGTTGACCGAATGTGTGGAAATTTCCCATACAAATCATTTCAGCAGCTGCCTTTGATGAGCTATATGGAGATCTAGGATTCAAACTATCTTCTTCTTTGGAAGATGGATCGTGCAGATTAAGACTTCCATAAACTTCATCCGTTGAAATTTGTACGAAAAGCTTTGCTTTTTTATTTCTCGCGATTTCTAAAAGATTATGGGTTCCCAAGATATTTGTTTTAATAAAAATTGATGGCTCTTTAATTGAATTGTCCACATGACTTTCTGCAGCAAAATTAACTATTATGTCTCCTTCTTCTATGAAGCTAGCTATTTTTGGATTACATATATCTTCATTGATAAAAGAATATCTTGGATCATTTTCAACATCCTTAAGATTTTCTTTATTACCTGAATATGTTAGGCTGTCTATATTTAGTATTTTATATGAAGGATATTTTTTCAGTAGATGAAGTATGAAATTTGTTCCTATGAATCCGCATCCTCCTGTGACTACTACTCTCATATTGGTAAGCATTATAAGGTATTTATAAAAATATCCCTATGAGGACTTACGCGACATTGCCCAGCTAAAAAAGGAAAATTCTCTCCTGTATAGCCTATCTCCCTCCAGCATGTCTGCTATGTCAAGAAAAGAATGGAAAAGCATTCCTATGAATGCAAAAAATAAAGGAGTGTAAAAAAGACCCAATATTCCTATTAAAAGATGAAATTCAATCGTGTGTAAAAAGAAAAAGTGGCCTCTTCTCTTAATTCCTTTGCTTTTTTCTCTTAACTCTTTTACCTGTTCCAGTTTAAAATAATGCAATGCCTCGAAAAGAGAAAAATGATTATTTTTTCTAACGGCTACTAGATAATGATCTATATCAAGTAAAAAAGAAGATAAGAAAATGATTACTAAATAGAGCTTATTTATTTCTGGAGACAAAATCCATACAAGTAAAGTAAATAATGCGCCTAGAAAGATATGCCACCTAGGAAGCAATTTATTTCTCCCCCGTTTGCCTTATTATATCCGCAAATGCTGGACGGGTTATTAAAACTCCTGCAGTTATTCCTAAAATAGTTGTGAATGCAAATCCCTTGAAAAGCCCTGCACCTGCCCAATATAGAGGCAATAACGAAACTAGGGCAGTAAAGTAAGTTGAAACTACTACAAAAAGTGCGCGCTTCATTCTTTGTTTTATTGAAGTTTCTTTTCCTATTCTTGACTCATCCAATATAACAATTTGTTGGTCTACTCCGGTACCTATTGTAGCAAGTATCCCTGCGATAGATGGTAAATCTAGGTTCCATCCTATTAATGATGCAATTCCTAAAATTATTCCCAGCTCTGAAAAAGAAGTGACTAATAGTGCTAAAGACATCTTTATACTTCTATATCTAATTAAGATTATAATTCCCACTACAAAGATTGCACTTGCTCCTGCAATTAAAAGGAGAAGTACGAATTGGTCGCCTAGTAGAGGAGATATGCTGTCAAGTTTTACTATTTCAAGATTATAAGGCAAACTGCCTGTTATGAGGATAGTTTGGAGTTCATGCATATCATCTTTTGCATTTTCATATGCTTGCTCTTGAGTTGAACCAGTGCCTGTTCCTTGTATAGATATTTCACTAGTTACTTGTCCTCTTAGTCCTGCGCTGATTAGAAGTTGATCAACTACTTCTCCATCTAATACGAGAGTTAAATTTTCCACAAGATACCTAGAACCAGATTGTAAGTCAAGAGGTATTTTACTAGTGATTTCTGCATGTCTCCTTGCTGCTTCAGAACTTAAAGTTATTGAAAAAGAGAACTGACAAAGAAATTCTCCAGATTGTTGTAAACAATTAGTAACTGCTGCACAAGTAGCATCGTTCCTACAGACATTAGTGATGTCTTTATCGCCTCCTATGAAGACGATTTCGTTTCCTATTTTGGCTTCAAACTTACCTTGTTGTGAAATTAATCCTCTTAAATCATCAGGAGTAGCTCCTGCTATTTCTATTAGCATGAACTTGTTACCAGATAGATCAGTTACGCCCCTTAAAGTTACATCTGACAGCCCGAATACATTAAATCTGTTTCTACTAACGCTTATTAAGTCTTGAAGTTCTGCATCATTTATGTCTACATCTGTTTTGACTAATGCTCTTGCTCCTCCGCTTATATCAAGTCCTGTTTTGATATTTGTTATTTTAACTTCGCTTACAGAAATTCCTAGTGAAGAATTAGTGAATATAATGTAATCTCCCTTATTTGTTCCTATATCGATTCTTCTATATTCATCATTTTCTGTACTTGTGAGTAATATGTAATCTTCTACACTTTTAATTTCAATTCCGTTGATTGAATGGATTATTTCTCCAGCTCTAAGGCCTTCTACGAACGATGGCGAATCCTTGTCAACCGATTTTACTAATACGCCTTCTTGAATAGAAGAGATTATTAAAAATAAAGTGATCCCTAGGAATACTGCAATAATAAATATTTTTCCTAACTTGGACTTAACTAAAATATTAACAAAAAGCATTCCTATTATTAGGAGAAATATTAACAATTTATTGATAGGTTCAGCAGAAATTATGGATATTAACGAGATTGCTAAAGCAATTCCCAGAACCCAGATTCTCCAAGTTAATTTCATTGTATCTTTTTAACCTCCATATACCATCTTAGAATAGAAGCATTTGTTACCCAGGTATTGAAAACATCAAATCCTAGACCTATGAGAAGAATGGTAAATATTTGTCTAAGGGATTCTGAAAAATTATATACTGCAATTAACGCAACACTCACTGCTGCAATAGAAGTGATTGTCATTGTAAGTCCAGTTTTGAATGCTTCGAAGGTTCTTTTGTTAACGTTTTCTTCTCTTCTCTTAAGCAATCTTGTTGTGAGAAGAATATCTGTATCTACTGAATAACCAATTAACATAAGTATTGCAACTATTCCTCCTATTGAAAGAGGAATTTGGAAGATATTTAGAACTACTATAGTCATTATAATATCTGCTAGAGCAGAAAATATTATCGCTAAACTTGGAATAGGAGTTCTAAATATAAACAAGACCACTATAGCCATAAAAACAAAGGCAAGTAAGATGGCTATTTTTAGCTGGTTATAAAATCCAGAGGATATTGAAGAACCAGAAAATTCTACAGAAGAATTATCTGAATTAAGAGAATAACCTAATTGATTCTCTAAAGCAAGCGTTAACTTTTCAGGTTCTGAAACAGATTCAACAAAGAAAGCTATTTGTTCTCTTGTGGTAAAATCTAATATTACCCTTATAGATATGTCTGGAAACTCCGTTTGTAAAGAAGTTTTGAGATTTGAGGTATCAAAACTTGAATCAAAGACAGTAATTGTTGTTCCCCCGGTAAGCGAAACGTCTTTCAATATTATATCTCCATTTGTTTGATTGAAATTATAGAGGAAGACTATACAAAAAAGAAGCAAAACTATTGGAATTATCAAAATCCATTTGAATATCTTCTCGTACCAGTTTTTATTCGCACTTGAAGGAAGAGGTTCTTCAGACATTATTTTATAGAATAAACATTGCTTTTAAAGTTAATCTTGGTCTCTTGAAATTGAAAGCTGTTAATCTATTTTTAGGATTTCAGAAATGCGCCGGCTGGGAATCGAACCCAGGCCATCACCTTGGAAGGGTGAGGTCATACCATTAGACCACCAGCGCTTAGAAACCTAAAATTAAATGGTGTTTTAAATCTTATGATAACGCGCTCGGTAGGATTTGAACCTACGATCTCCAGGTTAGGAACCTATTGCTCTATCCAGGCTGAGCTACGAGCGCATTCATCATTTTTTCCAATTTGTATGGATTTGATGATCCTATGAGCCCTACCCACATTTTTAATTGTTTTCTTCCCTTTAATTTTATTTGATTTCCCCCATTACTGAAAATTGGGCTGAATCCTTCATTAAATAAAAAAGTGCTTATCTGTTTAACAAGAATTGGTTCCTTCATGTGGATTGACAAAACTGGATAAGCAGGGACTCCTTTTCTATTTTTTTCCAAATAGAATGATCCGTCAGTATCAAATATTCCTCTAATAATATATCGGACTTTTTCAAATCCGAGTTTGCAAAACTGATCTGGAATTCTTAAATTTTCTTTTATACCAATAGGAAAACCTAAATTTCTATTTAGATTTATAAGAAGTAATTTGTGACCAAACAAAAACTCAATCGTATTATTTTCGATTTTCTCTCTTATAAAACCTTTTCGATTAAATAATATTTCAACCTTATTTTTCCAGTAATATATAAAATCTTTATCATGGAACAGGTTACCACACAAGCCAATTAACCAAACTTTTTTATTGGCGGTTTTAAAATTACTCAACCACCCATCCCCTAATAAAACCCCATAAAATTCCAAGAAATCCTCCGTGTATTCAAGTTTAAAATTTCTTTGTGCTTTAAGTTCCTTTGACTTGGCTGCTCTCTTTCCTCCCAAGGATTGTTTTTTTCTCACCTCATTGATTCCTTTCTTCATTAGGATATGGTACGCCTTTATTCCTCCCTTAATTTGCCCCCAATTGTCTTCTTTTCTATCAATTATTTTTAATTTATCTTTAAACCCATCCAATATTTCTTCTGGTAAATATCTTTTTCTCTTATAAAACCAACCTTGTAAAGTTTTTTTGGAAATTCCTATTTTTGTAGATAATTCTTGGATTGAATAACTAGAATATCTTTTTTTTAAAAGTAGAAATAGTTCTTTTTTTGATTGTGGAGATAATAAAAATTTCACGTTATAATCTGGACATATATCTATATAAGTTTTACCTCCTCAGCTACCAAGGTAATAAGTTTTGAGGGCGTAAGGTAGGAGGCGGGTTAAATGCGAGGACTAGGATTCGAACCTAGGTAGGCACTAAGCACAGTGGATCTTGAGTCCACCCCGTTTGACCGCTCCGGCATCCTCGCGCGTTTGACCGCTTCGCTACCCCTGCATATAAAATGCATATTGTTTAATGTTTTAAAGGTTATTGCTTGGATTTACAACAATGATTATAAATGAGGGTGGTATGCTCCCGCTTGATGATCAAGTTATTTGATGATTTATTATTAAAGAAAGAAATAAGAAGTATTGAGATTGAGAATGAGATAGATTCTATTCTTGAACTTGATCTTCCGTTTTTTAGAAGTGAGAAAAACCTTACCGTGCTTTACCTTCCACTCTATACAGAAATTAATCAAAAAATTCTTATGATTGCTAATAAGAAGAATATTTTTTTCTATCCAAAGCAGAATAATTTTAATAAAGATAAGAATCACAAAAGTCTTCTTAAAGAAAAGCATGGAGAAAGCACTCTTGTAATCTTTTCATCTTTAAAGATGGCTTTGAAAAACTACTCCGAACACAGAGTGGAGATAGCAGGCAGAGAATTAAGAAAGCTTACAGACCTAATGGAGGGCTTGCTTGAATTAATAATTGTTGTTAAAGAAAGAAACATAGATGAATTTGATATTTCTTTAATTTCTTTTGATTATGATCTTCTTAATACTGAAACAAGATACTGGCTTGAAAGATGCAGAAGCCATATGTATAGAATAGCATCCTTGAGAACCAAATGTGAAATGCAAGCGAACAAGCAACTTAATGATACTATGAGTAGACTTACTGTAATTATGGCTTTTTTGACTATAGTTGGAATTGTGGTTTCTGTACCTGGAACTGTTGGAGCGATATTTGGAATACCGGCACTATCTGATACGTATTTTAGGCCAAACACTACCCTGCTAGTTTTTGTCCTTGTAGGAGCTACAATGCTTTCTATCGCGTTGGGATATTTGTATTGGAAATCACTTGGTTTCGTTTATGTTAAACCCAGATGAAAAAATAATTCCTTCTATTTCCTCAAAAGCAATCTCTAACTTTTCGTTTTTAACCAGATAGTCAAATTCATCAGAGAGGCTTATCTCTTTTTCTGCGCGAGCTATTCTTTTCAAGAGATCTATATCCTCTTTATTTTCCCTCCCTAATATTCTCTCCTTTAAGACCTCAATACTAGGAGGAGTTAAAAATATCACCAAACTTTCTGAAAAACACTCTTTTATCTTCCTAGCTCCTTGAACATCTAATACTAAGATTGCTATGCTATTTGCATTTTTGATTCTTTCCAGTTCCTTAATTGAAACACCATAATAATTATCATAAACCAAAGCATATTCAAAAAATTCTTTATTTCTCAACATATTGTCAAATTCATCCTTGGAAATAAAATAGTAATCTGCTCCGTTAACCTCTCCTTTTCTAGGAGGCCTAGTTGTGAAGGTTATTGCTTTTTTAAAAAAACTATATTTTGATAGAAACATTTTTGCAAGAGTGGTTTTTCCTACACCAGATGGACCTGTTAAAACAAGTAACATATGTTATGCGGTATGCTAAACTTAATAAATTATTACAAATAATTTAATTTGTGAAACCTGAAAAATTTTATGAAATTGAGCTTAAGGCTCTCCTTACTAAAACACAACATGATGAGCTAAAAAATCTTCTTCCTAAGATTAT
>CAZOGX010000032.1:0-1093 GCA_964579805.1 Candidatus Woesearchaeota archaeon
AAAGTCATATCAAAAAAAACTTATTTGCAAAATTCCACATAAAAGTTTAAATTCTAATCACAACTATCTTCGGGATGGAAGAAAAAAAAGAGATTCAGGTAAAGATACTTCAAGAAGATAAGTCAAACGGAAAAACAACTAAGCAAGAACTGCTTAATATTTTAAAATTAGTTTCCCCTGGAACAAATCTTAGAACTGGAATTGAAAGTATTGTAAAAGCAGGAAAAGGTGCAATAGTAGTAATAGGAAACGAAATGGTTGATCATATAATAGATGGAGGATTTAAAATAAATGCTAAATTTACGGCTCAAAGACTCCTTGAGCTAGCAAAAATGGATGGTGCGATAATTCTATCAAAGGATATGAAAAAGATTCTTTATGCTAACGTTCATTTAGCTCCAGACAGCAAAATACCTACAAATGAAACAGGAACAAGACATAAAGCCGCAGAAAGAACAGCAAAGATGACTGGCTCATTAGCAATTGCAGTCTCCGAAAGAAGAAATGAAATTACCTTGTACTATAAAAAATTAAGATATCCTCTAAAACCTACCGAAGAAATATTAAGTAAAGCAAATGAGCAGATACAACTTTTGGAAAAGCAAAGAGAGCTATTTGATAAAAATGTTGAAAAACTTAATTCTCTTGAATTAAGAAATTATATAAATTTAAATCAGGCAGTATCCGTAATACAAAAAGGAAGACTAATTCAAAAAATATCGCAAGATTTGAAAAAATATTCTGTTGAACTTGGGAATGAAGGAACATTAATAAAAACAAGATTAAAAGAACTTATGTCCGGTATAGAAAAAGAGACTAATTTAGTAATAAAAGACTACGCTAAGATAGACTTGAAGAAAACAACAACTATCTTAGATACTCTATCATATGATGAAATTATAGACCCTCAAAATATCCTTAAAGCTATGGCTTATGAAACACAAACGTCTCCATCCCAAATAAAAGGATGGCGCATTCTATCTAAAACATCTTTAGAGGAACAACACATAGCCTCGCTAATAAAAGAAATTGGAAGCTTAGGCAAAACCATAAACTCAAATATAAACACTTATAAAACAATAATCGGGGAAGA
>CAZOGX010000032.1:1103-7339 GCA_964579805.1 Candidatus Woesearchaeota archaeon
GAAAAAGGCATATACAATCGTAGAGTTATTAGTAGTAATGGCAGTTATTGGAATTATAATATCTTTGGCCGTAGTAGGTATTCAAGCTATACAAAAAGCTCAAAGAGAAACTTCTAGGATTAAGTAAACAGCTTTGGTAAAATTCTATACATATCTAACCTTGCTCTATAAAAATCAACAACCCTATCATCTACCTTCATGCTCCTAAGCATGTCGGCATGACCGCCCTCTGCACTATCCAAAGCAACATGTCTTTCTAAGTAATATCTAAATTCAGGTAATCCTTTAGCTCTCCAGTTATTAGCAGTTAAAATCTTCGTAAATATTCCTGGCAACTCTGTCTCTCTTGAAACAATGGACATAACTCTAACTTCAGGCCCAAGAGCCCTAACTCTTTGCATATAAGTTTCTCCAACATTTTGCAAATCTGGGTTCCTACTATCTAAACCATATTTTTTAATAAAGTGCCATAAAAATTCTCCATGATCACCATGTTTATTGTAATCTCCAAAAGATAGATTATCCGCTTTCAGTTCTTCTTTGGCCATCTCTTGTAGTGACTGATTATCTGGATTCAGTTCTAAAGCTAACCTTAAACTTTCTGCAAATTCTAAAGCAGAGTATCCTGATAATACCATAAGTCTCTGAATATCTTTAGAGTTCAGACTATCCCACTTAAGTTCTCTTATCTGTTTGACTACTTTTTTATATAGCATAAAACAACCTAAAAATCAGGACTTAAAATTATTAGTATACCTGTACAGGTATATCGATACAAAGTTGTTTATATTAAGATTATCTTATATAATAATGATATATAGCGTACTTGCGTTATTAGAAAAGACAGGCTTGACAAAGGGAGAGACTAGAGTTTATTCTGCTCTTTTAGATTTAGGAAACTCAACAGTAGGAGCAATAGTGGATAAATCAGGGGTCACAAAATCTATAATTTATCAGATCTTAGAAAAATTAATTCAAAAAGGACTAATATCCTACGTAATAAAAGAGAAAACAAAATATTACCAACCCTCACCGCCATATAGTATTATTGAATTTATAGAAAAACAAGAGAAAGAGTTAGAAAACACTAAAGAAAATATTGAAAAGATAATGCCTCTTATTACAGAAGCTCTTAAAAATCAAAAATTATCTCAAGCAACCATCTATGAAGGTTTTAAAGGAATTATTACTGTGCACGATAAGAGATTTGAAAAGCTTTCTGAAGGAGACGAATATTATTTTCTAGGTCTGCCTGCACAACAACCTGAATATTACCATGCTTATTGGGAAAAGGATCATATAACTCGAGTAAAAAAGAAAGTATCCTGCAAACTTTTGTACAATCAAGAAGTTAGCGATAAAATACTATCAAATAGGAACAAATTCAAGCTATGTGATGCAAGAAGAATGCCCTTTGATATAGATACTCCCGCTTGGTTTTTAATCTATAAAGACACAACAGTCATTGGTCTTCCTTTCGGAAATAAACCTCTTGCCTTTGAAATTGTGAATGAAGAAGTAACAAAGTCGTTCAAAGCATACTTCGATTGGTTCTGGAAAAGGACCAAAGCCTCAAAATAAACAAGCTTTAAAAACCCATAAAACCAGAATAAACAATATGAAGAGAAGCTCAAGACGTTGGAAAAAGAAAAGACAAATGCGTTGGAAGTGGCAACGTAAAAGACTCAAGAAAGAGAAGAGAAAGAGACGTTTGCATAGAGAAAGAAGCAAGTAAAATGGAGATTATATCCCTTTAGGCCTAGCAGATCCGTTAAATGCCTTTAGATCATTTAATTCTCAATTAACTCAAGAACAAATAGGCAGAATACCTGAAAAATATATAGTTGCAATAAGAAGAGAAATTGATTTAACCAGAGACATTGGAAAAAGATTCAAGATTTTAGCTGAATATATGGCCTCAGTAGGAGAAAGAGCCAAAATAAATGAGGCAGACTTGCAAATAATGTCCAGATTTGCTCTACAGAAGAGGGCAAAAGAACCAAACTCATTAGAGCTGACAACTACTGGATAATTAACTGTCACAACAATAATCTTTAAATCTGAAATTTTACCTCTTAAAATGAAGGTTAAAGATTAACTGTCACAACAATAATCTTTAAATGCCTTAACTTATCTAAACTCATATACTAAAGAGGTAAAAATGAGTCAAAGCGATGTGTGGACGGAAAAGTATAGGCCATCTGTATTTGAAGAAATGGTCGGACAACAAGAAATAGTAAAAAGAGTCCGTTCGCTTGCCCAATCATTAAATATCCCTCATCTTATGTTTGCAGGTCCAGCAGGAACAGGAAAATCAACCCTTGCATTAATTATAGTAAAAGCCTTATTTGGAGACAAGTGGAAAGAAAATTATCTTGAATTAAATGCTTCAGACGAAAGAGGGATTGATGTCGTCCGTCAGAAAGTAAAAGACTTTGCAAGGACCAAGTCCATAGGTAGCGTCCCTTTCAAAGTAATTTTCTTAGATGAAGCAGACGCCCTAACGAGAGAAGCACAGCAAGCTCTAAGAAGAACTATGGAAAACTATACTAACACCTGTCGTTTCATAATGTCATGCAATTACTCTTCCAAGATAATAGACCCTATACAAAGCCGATGTGTGGTTTTTCGTTTCAAAATTTTAGAAAAGAAAGACATTGCGTCAGTGATAAAAAGAATAGCTGAAAAAGAAAATCTAAAGATAACGGACGAGGCAGTAACTACTTTATATGAAATAGCAGAAGGGGATTGTAGAAAAGCAATAAATCTTCTTCAGGCAACATCATCCATTGCTTTAGATATAAATGCAGAGATGATTAATATCATTTCCTCAAATACAAAACCAGCAGACATAAAAGTAGTTCTTGATTTTGCACTTGCAGGAGAATTTCTAAAGTCCAGAGAAAAACTTCTTGATGTTATGCTCCGTGAATCAATTTCAGGCACAGATATAATAAAAGCAATACAAAAAGAAATCTGGAATCTATCTATAGACCCTGAAATAAAAGTCCGCCTTACTGAAAAAACAGGAGAAACAGAATTCAGGATAGTAGAAGGAAGCGACGAGTTCGTCCAGTTAGAATCTCTTCTAGCATCATTCGTTCTTGCAGGAATGAAGAGCTACTAAAATGACACTAAACCTAGTAGAAAAGCACAGAGCTCAATCATATAAAGAAATAATAGGCCAAGATAAAGCTATCTTAGAAGTTGAAAACTTCATCAAAACATTCAACACTCCTAAATCTACAAAAAAGGCAATTCTTCTCTATGGCCCAGCAGGAACAGGAAAGACGTCTCTTGCTTGGGCAGCTGCAAAAGAACATGACTTAGACGTTTTAGAACTAAATTCATCCGATTTGAGAAATAGAATAAAACTTGAAGAAATCCTAAAACCTGCATCAGTACAAGGCAGTTTGTTCAAAAAAGGAAAAGTCCTTATTATGGATGAGGTAGATGGAGTAACAGGCACTGACATAGGGGGAGTTGCCGAATTAATAAGAATAATAGAAAAAACTGCACATCCATTAATTCTTACTGGGAATGATATCTGGCAAAGTAAATTTTCTCAATTAAGGCCGAGATGTAAACTTGTAGAAATGAAATCTCTTTCAATGCTTCAAATAGTTGAGCTATTAAAAAAAGTTGCAGAAATAGAAGGAGTAAAAGAGAATGAGCATTTTCTCCGCCAGATTGCTCTAAAATCGCAGGGAGACATAAGGGCTGCACTAAATGACTTTCAGGCATATTCAATAGAAGGTTATTCACAAGATTTGGGAGAAGATAAAAGGAATAGAGAAGAAAGCATTTTCAACCTTCTAAAAATACTATTTCAAGAAAGAAAAGATTTTCTGGAGTTATTTGATAAAACTGACATGTCCATAGATGAAGTCTTGCTATGGATTGAGGAAAATATCCCTAGAGAATACAAAGGGCAGGCATTAGCAAAAGCTTTCGAGTCACTAGCAACTGCAGACAGATTCAGAGGTCGTATCTATAGGCAACAATTCTGGCGTTTCCTAGTCTATCAAAATATTTTCCAATCAGCAGGAATTTCATATGCAAAGCCGTCCCCTATAAACAGATTCACGAAATATGAACGTCCTGGAAGAATATTAAAAATCTGGTTAAACAATCAAAAAACAGCAAAAAAGAAAACTATCTCGCAGAAGTACGCAAGATACGCACACTGCAGTATAAAGAGAGCAATGAGCGACTTTAATATCCTCAAGCCAATAATAAAAGGCAAACCAGAAATGTATAAAAAATTAAAACTTACAGACGATGAGATTGCTTATTTGGAGAAATAACTAAACAGTCTCAAACCTTTCCTCAACTTTCTTCCAGTTAACAACTTTCCAAAATGCTTCTATATAATCTGCTCTTTTATTCTGATATTTAAGGTAATAAGCATGTTCCCAGACATCCAAACCTAAAAGAGGTTTTTTATTCTGCATTAAAGGAGAATCCTGATTTGGCGTTGTAATAATCTGTAAATCCCCTGATTCTTCATCTCTTACAAGCCAAGCCCAACCACTTCCAAAATGTCCCAAAGCAACTTCAGAGAACTTCTTCTTTAAATTTTCAAGGTCACCAAATTTGTCTGAAATAATATCAGTAAAGTTCTGCCCTATTTTCTCGCTCGCCTTAGGACTCATAATCTCCCAAAATAAAGAATGATTTGCGTGTCCTCCTCCTTGATTCCTTATTGCTTCCTTAACCCCTTTAGTCAATTCTTTGAAAAATCTCTTAGGATCAAAACCACAACTTTTCAAAATCTCCTTACTATCTTCATTGTCGTTCCAGAAAGCTCTCAATAAGCTTTCAATATCAATTTCCATTTCAGAAAGATAAGTTCCTTCAATAGCTTTATTCAATTTATCAACATAGCCCTGATGATGCTTAGTATGGTGTATCTCCATAGTCTTAGCATCGATATACGGCTCTAAAGCATTGTATGCATAAGGTAACTTAGGTAATTTGTACATCTTAGGAATAATTAAGATTATTATATAAAGATATTGCTCATAAACCAAGATAAAAAGTTGTATCGTCTAATCGTTCCATTGTCTTCCTAAGTCTAGGAGCATAAGAGACTGCGTGTTTCCAAACACCTCCAACAAATAAGTTTGAAACCTGAGTAAGTAAAATAACACATTCATCAAAAGAATCTCTGTTAAACTCTCTTGGTTTAGCACCTAGGCTACCAACACTCAAAATATACCCTCCGTCTCCCTTAACCAAAGCCAAATCACTATCTCCTCCCGAAGAGAATACTCCTGCACAAGAATACCTAGATGTGGGAAGCCATTTATCTCCAAGTCTAGAAAGCAAATGACTGGTTATGATTGAAGGTCTCCTTATCATAGTCAAAGTTAAAGAAATTGCACCAGAAAAATCTCTACCATTTCTCCTAAAATCAAATCTCGCTACTCTGAAAGGAGGGTTAGGGAGAAAAGTTGGAGATCCACTAACAACTGAACGATTTGTTTGAACAGAAGGGAGTGTCTTATTTTCCCATCCATCATCTAATATCTCCTGATAGTGAATAAGATATTCCATTTCTTCAGGAGTCAAAACCGGTTTATCTAACAAATCAAATATATCGCCACAAGAACCAAATTCTAACCGCATCACTCGTCAAGATAAATCCTCCTTATAAACATTCTCTCAAGACAAATTTATATACAATCAATCCTCAAAATATTCATGCCTTACGACATAATAATCGGAAGAGATAAATCAGATAAAAAAAAGTTTGGTGATAAAGGCCTTATCTTTTTAGGAAAAGGCTTCGTAACAATGGGACAATACACTTCCTTATCAAACCCAATTTATATGGATGTAGCTCGTTCTCATGTAGTTTTAGTAGCAGGCAAGAGGGGGAGCGGAAAATGTCTTGATGGAGACACACTTATAACCTTGGCTAATGGTTCACAAATCCCTATAAAAGAACTAGAAGAAAATCAAGAAAAAGTAGTTTCTTTAAACAACCTGCTAAAATTAGAAACTTCGGATAAATCAGAATTTTTCTCAAGAAAAGTAAATAAGATGCTTAAAATTACATTTAGAAGCGGAAAAGAGATCAAATTAACTCCAGAACACCCTCTTTTAACAATAAAGGGTTGGATAGAAGCAAATAAATTAAATGTGGGAAGCAGAGTCGCGACTCCTAGAATTATTCCAGTATTTGGAAATAGAGAAATGCCAGAACAATATAAAGAAATACTAAAGGAAAT
>CAZOGX010000033.1:0-327 GCA_964579805.1 Candidatus Woesearchaeota archaeon
TATATATCAAAAAACTTTAATGATATATGTTTGATGAAAGGAGGTGAGATGATGAATAAAAAAGGGATAGGTCTTACTGCTTTGATTGCAGTTATTATTGTAACGCTAGTGGTTGGGTTCTTTGCAGGCTCTAACTTGGGCATTGCACAACTTGCTCCTCCTGATTTGCCTGGAAACACAGATGATGGAAATAATCAGTTCAATAATCAGCAAGGTCAAGTAGTGCTCATGGGAACACCGGGAATTTTTCCGGACAATGATCCAATACTAAGAACAGATTTCTTTAGAAACCATGGAAATGCTGATGTTAGATCTATAAGGTATATT
>CAZOGX010000033.1:364-3430 GCA_964579805.1 Candidatus Woesearchaeota archaeon
GACATGAAATACTATAATGGTCAGAAAATCAGAGTTTCTCCTGATGGTGTGGCTACTTCCCTATGTTTGGGCATAAAAGATAATGCTTTCGTGATAGAAGTTCTAAAATTGTCTGAACTTCCAGAAAATCAGGGAAGGGCGATAATTTCAGCTCCTAGAGTGCCTTACTAATAAATCTATATTTTTTATTTTTATTATTTATTTTAGAAACTTAGAACTCTGAAATCTTTAAGGTCTTGGAACCTTTCATCTTCTTCTTCAACATTCTTTATCATAGAATGGGATGGTCCTCGCTTACACAAAGAGACCATTTTTTCTACCGCCTCGTGGTCTCCTTCTAGAAAAACCTCTGCTCTTCCATCTTCTCTTTTTCTTACAAATCCTCTAATATTTAGCTTTTCTGCATTGTCCTTTACAAACTGATTAAAGAATACTGGCTGTATTGCTCCAGAAATAAATAATCTCTTGCTCTTTTTCATGTTAAGACTCACCTTTAAAGATTAATATAATTAACTATTTCCAATTAATTTATCAATATTTGATTCTTTTGCTGGTTTAGGAGAAAAACTCTCGTCTATCAGCCTTAGGTAAGTATTCTTCCAATCCAATCCTGCTAATTTAGTAGCTTGTTTATCCATCTCCAAAGGATGTCCTACTATCATTGTGTTTTTAGAAGGCACATCTATAATTCCAAGATTAGGCATTTTACATTTCAGTATGTCGTGGATTTGATTTTTTAAAGGGATATTCTTTAGTTTTGTTTTCTTAAGGGTGAAAAATCCCTTGTAGTGCTTGGAAGGATATGCTCCTAGCATAGAATAAAGAGAGCCTTCAAATGGGCTTGATTCCGAAACTGATAAATTAGAGACTGAAATTACAAAAGATTCTCGCAACAGTTTCGGAAAATGTAATTTTTCAAAGCTCAAAAATTCCGGGTTTTGTATTTCTTCCGTTTCTGTATGATTTAAGTCTATCAGTCCAAGAGAATATTTAGTAGCTAGAGCACTTATTCCGGACTCTTCAAAGACATCTTCCGTTTCTTTTCCATCTGAGCCTTCAGCGATAAATATCTCCGCTTCTGGGTTTTTGTTTTCAAGACAAAATTTGACAATCATTTCAAGAAGTTCCAGAGAAGGAAGATGATCATTGAAAAGATTCGGCTTAATTACTATCTTGTCGTGTTTTTTAAGCTCTGCTGGGAGTTTTATCAAGTCAAAAACTTTTGGAACTGTTTCCTTATAAGATGTTACTTTTACTGATACCCCTTTAGCCATGTTCATTTAGGAAAGAGTGAGTTTTTAATGATTATTATATTGCAAAGGTTGTTTTAAAGGTCTCCAGAGTCTTCTCTTCTGTCTATCTCGTTGTTTACTATGGCTACTGTGTGCGAAGCAAAATATGTTCTTTTTCCAATTGTTATTAGAGTTGTTTCTTTCTTTAGTCTTTTTAATTCTTTAGAGGGCAAACCTAGATGGTCTCCCAAAATGAATACGGGGTCCTTGCCAATATCCACTTTTCTAATATCTTCTCCGTGCGAATCTAGAAGATAGATATTTCTCCCCTGCTTTTTCAGTTCCTCAACCACATTTAATAAGTTCTTCTTTTCTATCCAGTATCCTGGAAAGACTTCTGTCCTTTTACCTTCTTTATATTTGTAAAGCATTCTTTTTATTAGCCCAGAAACATCTTTTTTTGAAAGATAGACTTTGTCAACACCTGTTTGGCCTTCAGTTTTTGGAAAAAGCTCTAGATGTTTAACTGGGTCTGGTGGTCCTGCAAAAACTAAGTGTAGCTTAACGTCTTCCCTAAAAGAGTGAGAAAGAAAAAAAGAAGAAATTACCGTGTGTATTGCTATATCCATTCTGCCTGCTTTCATCAAATCGTCTGAAAAGTTTCCCTTGGTTGGTGCTGTTCTTGAATAGAAAATGAACTCTCTCATAATAGTTATATTAGAATAAGGTTTTTATACTTTTAATTAGTTCATTTCTGATGGATAAAAAAGGGTTGACTCTTAAAACAGGACTTATAATTACTATATCTGTTCTTCTTATCGCGATCGTTGCCGTTTTGGTTTATTATGGAATTACTGCGTCTGATGATAGAACTGCGAACAATTTTCTTGATGGAGTTAAAACTGGAGGACAACTGGGTGGAAACAACAATAATTTACCTAGATGTGGAGATGGATTTTGTGAGCAAGGAGAAACGCCGTTAAGTTGTTCGTCCGATTGTAGCTCTAGCGGAGGAACAAGCGGAGGTTCCGGAAATAATACTCTTTCAGGAATATTTACTATCTCAATCTTATCTCCTTCTGATGGAGCTGTTTACGGCAATTCAAACATCTCTTTAGAATTCCAGATAAATGATTCAAGAAATGTTTTATCTTCCTGCTGGTATACTCTTAATGAAGGAAACAGAACTGCTATTAATTGTCAATCAGGAATTAATACTTACACGTTAAATATCTCTCAAAATGGTTTACATACTTTAAGAGTATCTGCAAATTCAACTGATAGAAGAGTAATATTTAAGGAACATGATTTTTGGATTAACATTGGTGCTCCAACCATTGAGATGATTTCTCCTTCTGATGGAGCTTACATCGGAAATAAAAATGTTGAAATTAAATATAAACCAGTTGATTCTGATTTATCTAGATGTGAACTTATAAGTAATTTTGGAGGGTCATTTTCAGTAAACCAGACCCATAGTTCTCCGCAAAATTCAGAAATAAATACTTTTTCTGTTGCTAACTTATTGGAAAAAACCCATAGTTGGAGAATAAGATGCTTTGATTCAAGTAATAAAAATAGCACCACTTCCGTTAGAAACTTTACGGTGGATATAACTAAACCTACATTAAACTGGGTTAGTTTGATTTATAACAATCAAACACAAAAGGTTGAGGCAAAATTCAATGTAGCAGATAGTGCTCCGGTTGAATGTTCTTTGGATTATGTTGGTTCTTCTTTCTCTCAAGGCCCTTACTCTTCTTGCACTGGAACAACAACTCTTGGTGTAGAAATTCCTCAAAATGGAATATTAACTCTGAAATATAATGGTTCA
>CAZOGX010000033.1:3440-4283 GCA_964579805.1 Candidatus Woesearchaeota archaeon
TCTTCAATGTGGATTTTCTTCGGCTACTTGGAGTACTAGAGTTGCAGAGAACGGGGAATCTGTGCAAATGTTTGCTAATGGCACTATACCCAGTGAATGTGACGGCAAGGAAGTAAACTTCAGAATATTTAAGCAAAGCGGAAGTGGAGGAGTATTCTTGGCCAATAAGAGAGTTAATTTTACTGGAAAAACTGCTGTTGCTGATTGGGAAGTTGGTTCTGGAAATGATAGTGATGGTATTAACGGACTAATAATTCCTGTTATTCTTCAGGTCTCTACTTTGTTTGGTGCGATAATCTTAAACAGGAAAGGTAAACTAAGCAATCATTCTCTTTTAGCTATCGCAATTGCCTTAGGAATAGTTTTAGTCTTTTTAGTTACAAATCAAAGCTTGCAGGATAATGAAATTTTACTTCAGCCTGTCCAAGTAGATAATTATTATTATGTTGTTAATTTAGTGGGCAGTTCTGGGGTTAATATGCAGAGCACTTTATTGAGTACTCCTGGTTGTGGTAATAACTTCAGAGAAGCAGGAGAACAATGCGATGGTAATGACTTTGGAAACTTCAATAATAGCTGTTTTAATTTCAATCCTCTAGATTACAGTTCCGGAAACATAGCTTGTAGTCAGTCATGTACTAGAACTTTTGATTCTTGCATTTCTGCTAGATGTGGGGACGGCATTAAAAACACTAATGAACAATGTGATGATGGGAATACCAACAATGGAGATGGTTGCTCTTCTATGTGCGAAGACGAATATATAAGGAATGCTCAAGATTTGTGGGAAATTAGAAGTAAACTTAATGGACATCATATTCTTGCTAATGATATAGATCTTGC
>CAZOGX010000033.1:4293-6116 GCA_964579805.1 Candidatus Woesearchaeota archaeon
ATCTTGCAGGATATAATTTTGTACCTATAGGAAATGCTAATAGTCCATTTACTGGAACCTTTGATGGAAAAGGTTACAGGATACTTAACCTCCAATACGGCGATGAAAATAGAAATGATGCTGGGTTGTTTGGTGCATCTTTGGGAACTATAAAAGATGTACAAATAGTAAATGCTAATATGAATGGTCAAAATAATGTTGGAGCGCTTGTTGGAAGTATGGGTGGAGGAAGTATTAGGAATGTTGTTGCTTCAGGAAGCGTTTCTGGAAGTAACGCTGTGGGCGGGCTTGTTGGAAGTATGGGTGGAGGAAGTATTACTGAAAGTTCTGCTAATGTTGGACTATCTGGGAATATCAGACTTGGGGGATTTGTAGGTCTTCTGAGTGGAGGAAATATTGAAAAATCGTTTTCTAAAGGTAGCGTAAATGCCAACCTTAACAATGGAGACATAACTGGAGGATTTGTAGGTCTTATGAGTGATTCTTCAATCATTAGAGATTCTTATACTCATTCAAATGTTAATGGAAAGGAAAGAGTCGGAGGATTTGCTGGCAGAGTTATAGATAATGCTTTAATTGACAAGACATATTCAAAAGGCAGTGTGAGTGGAGTTTCTACCGTTGGAGGATTTATAGGAACTTATGCTTCTGCAACAGTTACTAGTTCTTATTGGAATAATGAAACATCTTCACAGGCACAGGCTTGTGGATTCGGCTCCTGCTCAAACGTTCTTCCAAGAACAACGGCTCAGATGACTGTTGTCCCAACTACTGAAACTTATGTTGGCTGGAACTTTTTGAATATCTGGAGTGATAGAAGAAATAATGGCCAGTATCCTTGGTTGAAGTGGGAAGATAATTAATTTAAAACAAATTCTGGCTTGGCTAACATTTCACCTTCTCCTACGAAATTATAGCAACCAACAAACTTATTTTCGCAGAAAACAGATAATTTATCTCCTTTTTTAAGTGATGAGAGATTTTGATTTTTTTCTATAAAGCTTAAAAAAATTGGGCTACCTACAAGTGCTTTCTTAACAAATTCCTTTTTTATTTTTAAAACTGGGAGCATTGAAGAGACTATTTCTCCAGGAATGAGTAGGTCTCTGATAAGTTTTTCATTTCCTCTTCTATATTCATCTACTGCTTTTTCAAAGTCGTAAAGATTCACAAAGGAACTATCAATTTCGGAGAAAAATCCGGCTCTTTTTCTACGTAGCTCCAGCATATGTGCTCCACCTATTTCTTTACCGATGTCATCGCATAGTTTTCTTATGTATGTTCCCGCTTGAACTTCTGTTTCAAACAAAACATCTTTTCCTTCCTTCTCTAAAATATTAAAAAAAACAACTTCTCTTTCTCTTGTTGCTCTCTTCACCCTGCTTTTTACGGGAGGTAGTTGAGAGATCTTACCAATAAATTTTTCAATTGCGTTTTTCAGGGATTTCTCATCTATTTCTTTATGCAACCGCATAATACCTATATACTCTTTGTTTCTATGCATTATATATTCATTAAGTCTGCATGCCCTATTCAATCCTATAGGCAAAACTCCTGAAACTTGGGGGTCTAGAGTCCCGAAGTGCGCCGTTTTTTTTAAACCTAGAGATTTCTTTACAAATTGCGAAACTGAAAATGATGTCGGACCCGAAGACTTATCTAGGTTGATTATTGAAAAATCTAAAAGTTCCTTAATTGATTTTCCGTTTTTTATTTCTTCAAAGTTTATTTTCATTTTTAAGGTTTAGATAATATTTTCTTTTTTCTAGGGGAAACCTTTCAATAGAGTATCTTAATGTCGTTCTTCGGCGATTCTTATCGTT
>CAZOGX010000033.1:6126-6828 GCA_964579805.1 Candidatus Woesearchaeota archaeon
TTCAAGAAATTACATAACTCTTTTTCACTTATCTTTTTTCCTACTTCACGAAGCGTCCAGCCCATAGCCTTATGTATCAAATCATGCTTATCTTTTAAAAGATTTCTTGATATTTCCAAAGCAATATTAAAATCGTTGTTTTTTATGAAATAATGAGTGGCTACTATTGATATCCTTTTTTCCCATAGATTTGAAGATTTTGAAAGTTTAGAAAGTAAAATTTTATAGGCAGGGTAATCTTTTCCAAAATGATAAAGAAAATTTCCTGCTATCTGTGAAGCAGTGGTGTCTACTAAATCCCATCCTGTAAATTTTCCTGCATTAATAATATAGAAATCAAATATCTCTTTTTTATTATCTGAAATATTATACTTTTCTGCAAGAATCTCTGAAGCAATGTATTTCTCTTCGTGAACATTTGAGGATAGAAGATTTAGAATATCTTCATAGGGTAGGTCAAGATATTTTTTAGCTATTTTTCTTATTTTAGGGACGGTTACTCCTAAAAAAGTTTCTCCTTTTGCATAGCCATTTAGATTTGCTTTGTGAAAATTTTTGTATATTTCTATTTTGGAAGGATTGGATTCGCTAATTAACTCTCTTTTTAGAGAATTTGTTTTTAAGCTCATCTTAATTAAATTTGGAAAAGGTTTATAATTTTACCTGATTTTCATAATTTGTAATCCATTCTGCAAGTAACAT
>CAZOGX010000034.1:0-419 GCA_964579805.1 Candidatus Woesearchaeota archaeon
TGAATTGAGCTTTGAACTTGAGCCTATTGCTAGAGTTGAAAAAATAGCCTCTTGAAGAGATAATTCAGATTCTGTTCTTTCTGAAATAAGAGTGTTAAGACATTGATATGCTTTTTCAACACCTTCTAAATTTGAGTTTGCCTGATTATTTTGAGATTGGTTAGTCCCGTTTGTTTGTGCAATGACAAGAGAGAACATAAGAATAAAAATTATTAGGATACCACCAACTTTTTTCATTAAATATCTAAGAAAAGGTTGTTTAAAAAGATTCTCTGTATTTATTTTTCTTATAAGACCTGGAAGGTGAAGAATATTGTTACCACTTTACGATAGGATTAAGAAAGGTTTAAAAACTACATTTAACGAGATTTTTTATGGATAGAAAAGAAGATGATATTGCGCGGGGACAGAAATATATT
>CAZOGX010000034.1:461-2343 GCA_964579805.1 Candidatus Woesearchaeota archaeon
GGCATGGAAATCAAGGACTTGCTTACAAAGCTAGAAGATTAAATGAAATTGTTGAATCTTATGTTTCTGAAACTCAAAACTTTGATGAAGCAGCACATCAGCTTGAATTATTATATGGTTCTCTTGCTCCTATGATGTCTAAGGCGTCATGGAGAAATGCCAAGGGGGCTAAGGAAATGAAGACTTTCTTAAATAATTCTTTGAAAAGAATTGAGGAGTATGCTAATAAAGCTGAATTAAATAAACAACAAAAACCTTACCAAACATCAGATTCCAATTCTGAAAGAATTTCTGTCCCTAAAAACCCTATGCCTGAAAGAGTTCTTAGTTCGGAAGAATATAGAAGAAAATATCCTGGTGCTGCTGCTGGAAGCGACGAAATACCCAGACTTATCCTCGGTGCACGTTCATACAGAAAACCTTATACTACTCGAGGACACGCTATTGGAAGGCATATTAGAAAAACAGCTGAAAAATTAGGCGAAAGATTAAGAAAATCTGCGTCATATATTTTAGGTGCAGCAATATCTTTAGGAGCTACATTTAGTGGTGGTGCACCAACCTTAGAAGATCATGTTTATAGTTCAAAAGAAGAAGTAAGTGTTAAACATATAGAAATAAACCAAGATCCCAATGATTATTATCTTGCGAGGATAAGAGAAAAAAGAGATTTGGCTGAAAAACGAAATAATGTTGTTTTAGGTTTTCAAGAAGAAAATAATAATGAAACATACATCCCGAGTGAAATAACAAACGTTGCGACGCAGATGACTTCTCCTCAAGTCTCTATAACTGCTGACTCAAAAAGAGATTCTTATAAAAATATAATGGGTGCTGTTAGAGCAAATCTTGATAGAATGGCTAATTCAGTTAGTGAACTTGATGATGGAAAAACACCTAGTCCTCTTTGGAGAAAGGCCGAAGCTGTGAGAGATGCATCTCTTAGACGAAGCATAGATATGATTATGGAAGAACCATCGAAAAATGGACAGACTTACTTTGCTAATATTTCAAGAGCTGAAATGAAAGATGGAATACTTCTTCCTATATATGAATTTGAAATATTGCCTGAAGCAAAGGATAACCTACTGCCTGAAAGTTTTGAGGATAATAGAACATTTGGAGAAATAGTTGGTACTTTTAGGGATAATTTGAGAATGGATGCTATTGCTGAACAAAGAATTAAAGATATTGCCTTAGCTAGCGAAACAGTTAGAGATACATTTCCTGAATATGCTGGGATGAATTCTGCTCTTCCAGTGAATAATGGGTTTGAACTAACTCCTCTTGAATTAGCAGAGCAGACTGTAATAAATGGTCTTTTGAAAGAACAAATAACTATTACTGAAAATCAGATTAGAGATTATCAAGAATATATAGCAAATAATGGAGGAGTTAGACCTGAATTTATCGCAAGTGATAGTCTTGTTGAAAATGAAGAATGGGTTGCTCCAATTATACCTCAAAGTTTTGAACTAGAAAGGGCAGAAGATGCTATGGCGCTTAGAATGAGAACTCCTTTTAGCCATAGTTTAGTTGTTGATTCCAAAGGTAAACCTATTATTCAGGCAGGAAAACCTAATTTAGAAGGTTTTGTTCCTTTAGATGGAATAGCAGGAAGAAATCCTGATGTTTTAATAAAATTGGATGGAAAACCTAATAAAATACTTCGCCCAATGCTGGGTGCTGGAGACTCATTAGGAGAGAGTCTCTTTAGAAATAGATAGAGAACTATTGATTTCTTTGTTTCCTAACTTTTCTTAGAACTTCTGATATTGGATTCTTTTCTTTAGGATATTCGTCAATTAATTTAAGGTCTTTATAGAAACTATCGTTTTTATAGTTAGGAGGAAGTATTTGCTTTTTCTGTTTGAGATGCCAG
>CAZOGX010000034.1:2380-6611 GCA_964579805.1 Candidatus Woesearchaeota archaeon
TTTAACGTATCCTTCTTTTAGAGGGGGGTCGTTTAGTTTATTCCATTCTCTTATCTTTAAATTGAGATATTCAGGCGGGAAATTCAATGAGCGGAGAAAGGTTATTAGGATGAAAAGTCCTCTTTTTCTGCCTTCCTGTAATCCCTTGAGAAGTTTTTTTATTGCTTGTGGAAACATTTCTTCTGAAACTCCAGAAATATCTATTTTTTCAAAGTTTGAGTATTTTTTCTTAATTTCTGCTTCTTCGTTGTCTGTTTGAGATTTTTTCCAAGATAATGCAGACTCCAATAAATGAAGAGCTTCATTTTTTTCAGGAGTTGGATAAAAATTTAAGACCTTAACTTTAAGAGGGTCTGCATCTTTAGGCTGAAAGTTATCTAAATCTTCTTTTTTTATAACTACGCTTGCAAGAGCAGTTTTTTCATGAAGGCTATAAGGAGCTCTAAATAGATGTCTTGGAGAGACAAGGACTAAATCTAAGGAGGCAACTTTTTCCGCAGATATTTCTTCTTTAAAGCCACCTGTGAATTCTTTCTTTTTTGCTTCTTTGGTATATGTTACTTTATTACTTGAAGAATAGTCTGAAGAAGATTCTGTTTTACAGGTATCACAAAAGAAGAATTCCTTTCTTGAAATTTCATCTAACATTCCTGCACAGGTCTCATTAATGCATTTCAGTTGTCTAGCCGTTAGCTTGGGATTTCTTCTCTCTATTTGGGTTTTACATCTAGGACATTTATATGCTACAATTAACCCTTTCTTAGATTGTGAACCGCAATTAGGACAAGATATGGAAAGCAAATCTTCTTTTGATAGATTTGTTCTTTCCTTTAATGCAGAGAAATTTATGTTCATCTTGGATATTTCAGCATTATATTTTGAACGAATTCTAAATAGCAGGTATTCTGAAATAGCTCTTGGCCATTCTGGGAACATCTCTGATGTTTTTTGAGAATTAAATTCTGAAGGAAATGCTCCTGAAGGGATTACTAAATGATATCCTTTGCTTCCAGAAAATTTTATTCCGTAATTTTTTATTCCGTTTTTTTCAAGTTCTTCAATAATTAGTTTTGCAGCTATCTTTGAATAATCTAGGTATGGGGAATCAATATCTATTAGCAAATCCCATGATTTTCTTAACTTTGACATCTCTGATTGCGAGATTTCTGAACTAAGTTGGAGAGGGTCTTTCCAAAGCTCTTCTGAAACATGAAAAGAAGTCGCTCCCTTTTTTACTAAATTTTGAATGTCTGTCGGATATTGTAGAGTATCAGGGCGCTTTCCAAATCCCTCAAAATATCTTGGAACTGTTTCCCTATCTTTTGCAAAGGAAAGTATTGCTTCCTGTATCTTTGGATTTGAATAATATATAGAAGTTATAGTCCTCACTCTTTTTTCGTTTTCCGACATGTAAGACTCGGGACATGGGATTTTATATTGTTTATTGTTCTACTACAATAAACCTTAAAAGCATAAGAATTAGGGAATAATTATGAAAATTAAACTTGATGACCCTAAGCTTTTTGCTAATCTGGTTTCTATTATTTCTGAACTCGTTACTGAAGTAAGAATAAAAGTAACAAGGGAAGGTATGCATTTAACTGCAATAGACCCTGCAAGTGTTGCTATGGTCCACTTTAACATACCAGCAGAATTATTTAGTCAATACGACTTAGAAAAAGATGAAACTCTTGGAATAAACCTTGAGAATCTTAAAGCAGTCTTGAGAAGATGCGGGTTGGGAAGTTCCTTAGTTATGGAAAATGAAGAAGGCTCCTTGAGACTGACCATACAGGATAAGATAAAGAGAGACTTTACCCTTGCTTTGATTGATATTGAGGGCGAAGAAAAAGAGATGCCTAATTGGGAATTTACTTCTGTGATAAAAATGGATTCCCAAGCATTTGTTGATGCTATAGAAGACTGTTTAGTTGTTTCTGATGCATGTACTTTTTCGGCAGCTCCTGAAAAATTTATAATTGAAGCCAAAGGACTTCATTCTGCAAAGACAGAATTTTCTTCTGATGAAGTTCAAATATTTTCTGATAACAGCATTGCAAGATTTTCTCTTGAATATCTTAATAAATTCATCAAGGGAGCTAAAGTAGCAAGCAAAGTTGAAATAAATTATTCGGATAATCACCCCATGAAAATAAATTTCCCTTCTGGAAAAGTTATGCTTTCTTTTGTGCTTGCTCCTAGAGTAGAACAGGACGACTAAGAAGATTTAAAAATAATTCTGATATCCAATATTATGTTTAAATTAGCCTATGGTGTTTTGTTCGTAATATTTTTCTCCGTTTTATCTATAAGCTTTCTTGAGAACCAAGCTTCTCTAGCACCTGAAAATGTTTGTTTGGGCTGTAAAGATTTTGAGGGACAAATAAAGAGCTTTCCTGGAGGAAATGTAGATATTTGGGATGTACTCTATGGCTCACTTGGACCTAAAGAAATAAGAGATGATTTTAAGGAGTGTCAGAAGAAACTAAAAGACAACTTAAAGGATTGTGGTTGTAGTGATGGAGAATTATGTTCTATAAAGATTGAAACAAAAAATAAAAATTGGACTTATGGTGGATTAGAGAAAATTGAAAAAATCTGTGTTGCTGCAGGAGGATATTTGGGAACTCCAAGCGATGGGGCTTTGCAGAGAAAAATTTTTGATAGAGCAAGAAACCAGATTAGAGAAAACCAAGACGGTTGTTATGATATGGAGATAGTTTTACCCCTCAATAACTGCAAAAAAAGTGGAGAAGCTGAATATTGTTGCGATGTTAGATATAAGAGTCCAACCAACTTGGATGATAATTGCGTAAATGAATGGAAAGAAAGGAAGAACTTAGAAATTCAAATGATTGGGCAATATTGTGAAGAGCAACAATGCTCTCCAAGTGAAATGGAAGAAATCTGATATTTGCTTATATAAAAAGACTTATATATGTATGTTGGTATGATTGTTTAAACTAATAATGGTTATAAAATTCATATGAATATTCATAGTAAAAAGATAATGGACCTAATAAGAAAAGAGAAAGTTGTAACGAGCTCAGAAGTAGCAAAAAAAATAAAGATGAGCTGGAATACTGCCGATAAATACCTTTTAGAGCTCTTGCTTGAAGGTAAAGTAGAGAGGTTAAAAAAAGAAGGAGTCAATTTATGGATTATAAAATGAATAAAAAGGGGCAGGTAACTATTTTTGTATTCGTAGCTATAATAATCGTCGCGGGAATTATGCTTGTTTTTCTTATACAAAGAGCACCTAGAATAAATATAGGTCAGGGCTTTGAGCCTGAAAACTTCATCAGTTCCTGTGTAAGGGAGACTAGTAAAGAAATAGTTAATGAAATAATGCCTCAAGGAGGTTTTGTTGACCCTTCTGATTTTAAATTATACAATAATCATAGAGTAACATATTTATGTAAAAATATAAACCAATATGAGCCTTGTATTGTTCAATATCCTAACTTAATAAGTAGGCTTCAGCAAGAAATAAAAGAAAACATTGAAGATGATGTGGAAAAGTGTTACAATTTACTTGAGAGCGAATTAGAAAAAAGAAATTACCAATACGAAGGTGGTGAAGTGGAGATTGAAGTTGAGCTAAGACCAAAGCAAATAGAAATAGTAGTGAAAAGAGATTTCTCAATTAGTAGAAATAATGAAGTAAGAGCCTTTGATGAATTCCAAGTTCTGCTTTTGAGTAATTTATATGACTTAGGTTGGCTTGCTAATGAAATTGTCGCGCAAGAAACTAAGTTTTGCTATTTTGAAAATGTTGGATTCAATGCAATTTATCCTGAGTTTGATATTAGAAAAGAAGTTATGTCTGATGCTACTAAAATATATACCATAATTAATAAACAGACTATGGAAGAAATGAATATTGCTATAAGGGGGTGCGCAATACCTGCAGGATTCTGATGAAAAAAGTTATTTGCTTCCTAGAGATATTTCTTATGATTATGGCTGGTGTGTCCTTTTCATATATTTCTGGACAGACTAATGACTTATTTATTGGAGATTATTCTGAAAGTTTCGGAGTGAAAAAAACAAGAGAGATTTTGTTTTCATGGATTTCTTCGGGAATTGTATCTGCACAGTCTGGAGCAAGTCTTTGGACTTGTCCAGAGAACTTGAATGGGACAAATTGTCAAGAATATTCATCAAGCACATGTAACTCTCAATGCAATGAGCAGTGTTTTCCTGGAAGAAGAAACGATTTCGCTCAATG
>CAZOGX010000035.1:0-6512 GCA_964579805.1 Candidatus Woesearchaeota archaeon
TGCAACAATTTCAGGAGACGTCAATCACATAGCAAAAAGACATATGATAAACCCTACAAGTATTGAGGTAGAATCTTATGTTGACCCATCTAAACTTCAGCAAGTATACTACGACGTTCCGAGAAATATGAAATTTTCCCTAATAGTTCATTTGCTTAGACAAGAAAAATCTAAACTAATAATGATCTTTTGTAATACAAGAATGAATGCAGACATGCTTGCAAGAAATCTAAAAAGATATGGCTTTGATGCAATGGCTATTCACGGAGGACTGACACAAAGTAGAAGAACAAGGCTTATGGATGAATTTCATGGTGGAGACATACACATCTTAGTCTGCACAGATGTAGCAGCGAGAGGCCTAGATGTAAAAGGAATATCTCATGTATATAACTATGACCTTCCAAACAAACCTGAAGACTATGTTCATAGAATAGGGAGAACAGCAAGAGCAGGAAAAGAGGGAATGGCTGTAAGTATAGTTTCAAATAATGATTATGAAAATTTCTCAAACATACTTAGAAACGACGAATTGAAAATAGAAAAGCGAGAACTGCCTCAAGTTGAGCAATTACAACCAAACTTCAAAAGAGAAAACGAAATAAACAGGCAAGAAAGTTCCAGAGGAAATTACAGAGGGTTTAGGGGCAGAGAGAATAGGGGAAGATTTAGAGGAAGCAGAGGATTCTCAAGAGGTGGAAGGAGTTTTGGAAACAGAGAAGGAAATGATAGCAATGAAGGTAGAGACAGACCAAGAAATTCAGAATTTAGCAGAAACAGAGATTCAAGAAGCAGAGGATTCTCAAGGCGAAGATCATTCGGAAGAAGATTCTAAAACTTAGTCAAGTTAAGTTTTGTTAAAATCTATTATCAAAAATAGGCTTATATTTTGACCAATGAACAATTAACAAATAAACATTTAGAAGCGTGAATATTAAAGCCATCCAGAATCCTTCAAAATCCAAAAAGACATGAAAGAGAAATATATTCAAAGTTACTGGAGCAAGAAGTAAAGCGCCAAAGGCTGACCATCTGTTAAAGATAAACATCAAGCCAGACAAAATAAAAATAGCCTGCATAAGATACATCATATATCCAGTTGAAAATAAAGCAACTAGGAAAGCCATGCCAGTTTCATTAAACTGCGGAGCTGGAAAAAGCCTAAATAACCCTCCAAGAGTTGTCAAGATAAGCCAAAGTCCAAAAATAATTTGAATGGTCCTAACAACCTTTCTATTTCTAAAATTCATAATAAAAAGAAGAATAAGCGATATTTAAATCTTTCAAACTGAAAAAGTTCTAATCTTCATCTAATTCAGCAAGTCTCTCGCCTACTGCCTTTGATTCAGTATCTAAAACTTCCTTGTATTTTTTCAGTTTGTTGATTTTCTCTTCTTTTGTAAGAAACATCCTTGAAGAACCGCAAGGTCCACAAGAACCATTTCCGTCATAGCAACAATTTTCCATTTTTATTTGTCCTCCTTTCATCTTATATCGGTTATACGATACAATTGGATATTTAAATATATCGGCTATACGATATTAACTAAGATTACCTTTTTATATCACCTACCCAATATAAGTGCATGAAAAAAGAATGTCATTGTGATATGAAGGGATTTCTTTCTTTTCTAATTCTATGGATTCTTAAAGACAAAGCAAAAAATGGGCAAGAAATAGCTTCAGAATTAGAAAAAAGAAAAGGCTCAAAACCTTCACCAGGAACAATTTATCCTGCTTTGAAAGAACTAAAAGAAGCTAAATTAATAGAATCCGATAAAAACAAATTTTACACATTGACAAAAAAAGGACAAGAAGAACTAAAAACAGCTAAAGATTATTTCTGTTGCATATTCTACGACATCATCTCTTAACAAAATTTATTCCTAGAATAAGAATAAGAAGAAAAGCTGTCAAAGACATCATAGGGATGGTAATGTATCCATACGCCAGAAAGAAAGTTTCCGCGCAAGAACTAGAATATCCTACAGCTGAACAAGGCAAGTTCTTTACTACCGATATTTGCCCCAAATAATGATATCCAGCAAGCAATACTCCAAGAACACTCAACGCTATTGAATATTTAGCAACCTTCCTATCCCTCTTCCAAAGGGCTAAAGCAAAAAGTAAAACTTGAGGATACATAAGGATTCTTTGATACCAACAAAGTACACAGGGGTTATAGCCCATAACATCAGAATAAAACAAGCTTCCAAGTGTTGCAGTTAAAGAGACAATTAAACCAAAAATGAAATAATCCTTTTTCAAAACTTCAAAGAAACCAGAAAGAATATTTTTTCCGGACAACTTATTGTAAACAACAAGGAGAATGACAAATAAAACTAAAACTCCTCCAACTAAAGATAAAATCTCAAGAAAATCAGGGATTATTTCTTTTATCATAATATAAAGAAAAGCAAGAAATATTTAAACTTATATATCTCATAAAAAAGATGAATATAAAATCTCCGTTACTTTTCTGGATAGGGATAGCCCTTGCATTGTTTCTATTAATCTCATCAATAATAAAAGTAGAAGTTGAATCCGGACTTAACTACGTAACCTACTCTTCTCTTCTAGGCATCTTAATATTTTATAACCCTTTGGTTCTAATAATTTATATAATCCTAATCGTATTCATAATTTACAAAGGAATAAGCAAAAGAATAAGATTAATCTAAAACGATGGAAAAAAGAATAAAAAACATAAGAAATGTATTACAAAATCCAAAATATCTCATTCTGTCCTTAATTATTGCTCTTGTTTTTTACGAAATAAATGTGTTAATTTCCAATGTAGGGCTGATTAAAACAATATCTCCCTCTTTAAACCTTATAGAATTAATAAAAGACATAGTAATTATATCCATAAATCCTGGAAATTTTATCCTTCCGCTATCTTTAGTAGCACTAATAATTATAAGCCTTTTGATAGGGGTTCTTTTTTCTCTTCTAGTATTCAAAGCAAAAATCACCAAGTCAGGCAATGCTGAAGCAAGTAACCTAGGAATAGTTGGAATAATACTTGCAGTTTTAGTCCCAGGTTGCGCAACTTGCGGTGTTGGGCTCATATCTGCCTTGGGCTTAAGTGCCGTGACGCTTTCAATACTACCTCTAAAAGGATTTGAGATATCATTGGTTTCTATAATAATACTGCTTTTTGCAATAAGCAAAGTATCTAAAGAGTTATATTCATGCAAAAGATAAATTCATAAAACTTTTAAAGGATAAAAAACAGCTATAAACAAGATGAGTGAAAGGAGGTAGTAATATGGACGAAAAAAATAAAAACGACACAATAACCATAAAGAAAGATGATTTATGGAAATATTCTACCTTTGTTCTGCTTGCAATAGTCATAATTGGAGCAATTGTAATGTTCTCTGGAGGAAACGGCGGTTCTGGAAACACTGTAATCCAACAAGGTGGTCCAACAGGAGTAACTGCATATAAAGCATATGCAAAAGAAATAAACTTGGACTCATCAGCATTTAACAATTGCCTTGATAACGGAGAAACTGCTTCCAAAGTAAGTGGAGACATGATCCTAGGACAATCCCAAGGAGTGCAAGGAACTCCTGGATTTTTAGTCAATGGACAATTGGTAAGTGGGGCACAACCTTACAGCGTCTTTGCACAAGTAATAGATGCTGAATTAGCGAGCCCTAGCGCCAACAACATCCAGATAACAGCACAAGATTATGTAAAGGGAGATTCAAACGCGCCAGTAACAATAATAGAGTATTCGGACTTTGAGTGTCCTTTCTGTGCAAGATTCTATAAAGATAGTTTTGGTCAGATTGAAAAGAACTACATAGATACTGGAAAGGTAAAGTTTGTTTACAGACATTTCCCACTAAGCTTCCACCCTAACGCTCAAAAAGCTGCTGAAGCTGTTGAATGTGCAGGAAAGGTAGGCGGTGCAGAAAAATTCTGGGAAATGCATGATCTTCTATTTGAAAAAGGAGTCTAAATAGAATTATTTTTATTTTTTATTATAATTTTATATCTAATAATCCATAGCTTGATCTGTAGCAACAATTAATGTTATATACTTAACCTAATTATCAAGTATATGGAAGAAAAAGAGTTAGAAAATATTGTAAAAACACTTCATATTGGACAATTAATTGAAGTTACCGAAAGATTAGAAGATAGAAATCCAACAAGAGATTCAAGGTTTCAAGACGGCAATACTCTGATAAGTCGTGTTGGTTATTATAACGGACCTTGCGGAAGAAAAGGAGGAAACGATCTTGGAATATGTTTAGCAACATATATGAATCCTGACAATGGGAAAATTATATTAGGAGATGGAGTAATTTATGCAAGACACATAGAAAGTATAGTTCCATTAAATCGTTCACAAAAGCAAGAATAAAATGAGTCACTTAGATAATTTCAAAAAACACGGCCTAGGTTTTACGCAAGTTTTCTGGGGAGACGGAAAAGGAAAAACAACTTCTTCCTTAGGAACTGCTCTAAGAGCTTGTGGAAACGGATACAAAGTTCATCTAGTTCAATTTATGAAAAATGGGGCCGACACTCTTGAAAAACAAATACCTGGAGAAATTCAAGCATTACAGAAATTTGATAACTTCACATTCAAAAGATTTGGGACTGACGGATGGATAATAAAAAAACCTACTGAAAACCAGATAAGGGCTTGTGAAGAAGCATTAGATTATGTGAAGAACTCTCTTGAGTCAGGGCAATATGATATTATAATTGCAGATGAAATTCTCTATGCAATTCAACTTGGTCTATTAACAGAAGAACAAGTAATAAAACTCATAGAAAACAAACCAAAAGACAAAGAACTAATCCTCACAGGCTCTCACATCCCATATCAAAAAATATTTGAAAAAGCAGACCTTGTAACTGAAATAAAAAAGGTCAAGCACCCGTATGATGCGGGCTATATAGCCAGAGAAGGTTTAGAATACTAGCTATCTGATAATGCTTTAAAGTTTAGATTGTATGCTGACCAATGTTCATCTCTCAAGGCTATAGCAGGATTATAAACACCTTCATGTACAGCCATCATACTCATATTATACTCTCCCCGCCCTCTGCTCTCCAATCTTCCATCTCTATTTACAAAAAATCCTAAGTCCGGAGAAAAATCTCTAGCAACTCTAATAACAGTAATATCTGGTAAGACAAACCCTCTCGCCCACATCTCAAAAAAAGGTTTAGGACCGAAAAAAAGATTATCTGTAGAAGACATTTCTCTTCTAAACAAATATCCTTTCAAATCCCCATCAAAGTCATAAGAATAAGGTCTAGCTGCGCCACAATCCATAAAAAAATAATAAAAAAGTTATTTTTAAATCTTCCCAAACAATCTCTTAAAATTATCCTCAATCTTTCTTTCAGCCTCTTTCAGACTTGCTTTCTTTATTTCCGCAATTTTCTTATAACTCTCAATAACATTCGCAGGAGTGTTGGGGAACTCCTTGTCTGGATGTAAGTAAGGGCTATCAGTCTCGCAAAGTAAATTATCTATCGGTGCTAATTTAATAACCTCCTGAAAATGCTGACTATTTTTAACAGCAGTAGGGATGCTCAAAAGCCACCCATTTTTTAAAATTCTCTGAATTAATTTTAATTTTCCAGAAAAACAATGCATAACTACCTTATTCGCTTTTTCCTCCTCTAAAACTTCAATACATTTCTCCTCCGCCTTCCTTGAATGAACAGTTACGGGAATCTTAAGTTCATTAGATAATTTAATAAATTTCCTAAAAGTCTTCTCTTGCTTCTTCCAATCCTTCTCATTCTCGCTCTCCTTAAAGTCCATGCCTACTTCTCCAATACCATAAACCCGGTCTTTATTCTTTCTAATAAACTCAATCTCTGCGTCAATTTCTTTATCACTCAACTTAAGAGCATCTATAGGATAAATCCCTAAACAAGCCCGCACTTCGTCATGTTTACCGCAAATCTCCAGAACTTTTTTATTATTAGGAACATTAACACCATTAGTTAAAATACATTTCACTCCTTTTTTCCTACATTCTTCAATTATTCCATCTAATTCTTTATTTTCAAAATAGTCAAGATGACAATGAACATCAATGAACATCTCTATTAAAGATAAAATAGATTAATAAAGAATAGCTTCCGTCCTAATCGAAGCATCGAATGCGTCACTAAAGTTTCCCCGTTCTCTAAGACTTCTAGCCATATTTCCAGCAAAAGTACGAGCGAATGGATCTTCATCTGTATCGGCTATTGTTTCTAAAACTCCAGCCACTACTAAGTAACCATGCTCTCAAATAATACTATCATAGTCATCAACGCGGGAAAATTCATGCAATGCTTTAAGTCTACAACTAAGAGGATCATTAGGATTATATTCTGCAATAATTTCAACTGGGGGCTCACGAGAAACCATAGTCAAGAAAAACAGTCTATCTATAAAAATGCTCCTAGTGGACCTGCCGGGAATTGAACCCGAACCTCCCGACTGCCAGCCGGACATTCTACCATTGAACCACAGGCCCTTG
>CAZOGX010000036.1:0-1033 GCA_964579805.1 Candidatus Woesearchaeota archaeon
CAGACTCTTCGCCGGAATCAAACTTTCCTTCATAATCTATCTGTACTATGTCGCCTTTCTTAACTTTCATCTATCTCTGAAGGAATAATCTCTTATCCAGCCAGTCCAAAAGCCAATAAACTTGGGTATTTAAGGTTTTGTATTGATATTTTTATAAATTCTAATTGTTTACTAAATCCATGCAGTCCATAAGAAGAAAAACTCGTTACTTAATGTCTGCCAGTCCAGAGTTTAGAAGAGAGCTTAAGTCCCAGTTAAGACTTAGGATTAAATATAGCTTTAACATGGAGGCAATCTATCTTTGACGTTACTCAATCTATTGTTCTAAGATTCATTAACGTAACTAACTCTGCATATGCAAGCATTATCACTTCAAGCGCTATAACTTTAGTATGTCTAGCAATAATCTTTCTAACTTCAAAGCTTTTAAGAACTAAACCAGAATACAGGTAATTTTATTCAGGAAAATCATACCTTCTATCGGAGCAATCCACTCCGCAATCACAGCCTCTTTCTTCAAGGAAATTACAGCAAAAATTAGAGTTTCTTTCCCTCAAAGGCAGTTTTTTCTTTTGGCCTGTTTTATCTGGAGGAGTATAGTAATATCTCTTATATTCGTTACAAGCAAGAGTCCAATCAGGAATTATAACTCCCTTTGAAAACTTTGGAAATTGACAGAGAACACCCGTAAAAGAGTAGTCAGTAAACATAATTATCTCTTCAGGAGTAAGACATCTATCTGGGAAATTTTTCCTCAACCATTTCTGAAAACATCCTTCGGGATCAAGAACTCTATCTATATGTCTACGAATGTCGTCTTCAAGAACTCTATCGCATTGCTCATCAGTCAATGGAGAGTTAAGTATAGTTCCATCCCTAAGAATGATCGGCGGTTCTCCTTCTTGTAATTTATGCCCGTAACAGATCTCATATCCTCCTTCTGGAGAATCTATCGGTTTCCATAAACCATCCTCCCTTCCTTCTCTCTGCCTGTTTTCGTTATCTTTTAAGTATTCTCTAAAAGGGATAATCC
>CAZOGX010000036.1:1043-6465 GCA_964579805.1 Candidatus Woesearchaeota archaeon
CCAGTCAGAAGAAGGTATTTCTTCTACACACGATCTTATAACAGGGTCAGGAGAGAAATATGGCGAATCATCAATAGCAGAAACAATTACTGCTATAGCAATAACTGCAAGCACAATAGAAATCTCTTTTTTCATGAAATAAAGTAGGGAATTTCCTTTTTATGTTTTTTCATTTTCAATAACAAGTTTCCCTGCCTGAATTTCAATCTCATCTGCTTTTCTTAAACTCCTTATCTGTCTTTTTGTAAGAATATCCAAATGCTTAGCATTTGCAAGATGTTCAGGTATATACCACACATCTTTTTTATCAAACTCCCATCCAAATTTATCAAACTTATCAAGATTTATAGGATTAGTATAGCGCCTAAGAGTTTTCTTTCCATTTGAGTTCATAAAATATTCGTGAAAAAAACTCATAACCAATTCTCTAATGTTTTTATATATGGGTTCTCTATATCTTAAAACAGCATGGTTGGTTTTACTTAAAGCACCCCAACATCCATGTTCTTTAAAAACGGCAACAACATGATCAACATCTTCTTTAGTGCTTTCTAAATCAACAACCAATGGAGGATAACCATGAAATCTAAGAATAGATGCTGCAAGCATAGCAATGAGCTTTTCCTTTAGCCAAAACACTCTTAGGAGACAGGCAAGTTTCTCCAGCTTCTTCAAAGTTTATCTTTAGATTATTAAGAAATTCTTGTATTTTTGAGGGGGTCTTTAGTCTAGAAATAACTTCTAATTCGTCTTTTGAATACATCTATCTATAATAAAAATAAACTATAAATTATTTTGCATTCCAGTAAGACTTATATACCCCTCAAATTTATTCGTTAAGCTTAAGAAAGATAAATATCTTATTTTAATACATGAAACATAAACACAAGAAAGGGCCGAATCATTCAGGAAGACCAATAAGGCAAAGATTAGAAGCAACAGAGATGTTAATTGAAAATATTAGCAACGACTTTCTTGGAGAGCATTTAATCCTTTCTGGTCTTATAGATAGGATCTCACAAACATCTGGCCCAACTCTATTTTCTTTAAATGACGGAACAGGGACCCTTCTTCTAAAAGGTTTTGAAGGAGCAGGAGTAAGGGCGCATGCATCAATAGAAGAAGGAGATTACGTTTCTGTAACTGTATCTTTGAATGAATATAATGATGCGTTTGAAGGAGAGATTCTTAAAATATCCAAACTTTCGGAATCACAAATAGTTCATTTTAGAAATAAAATGGACTCGCTTCTTACTAAAAAAGCCACTCCTGAAGAAATAGACTTTCTTGTAAAAAGCCCTATTCTAGAAAAACTAAAGCCTTATTTTATTAAGGCAGCGACAGAAATTAGAAAGGCAATACTTCAAAACAGACCAATAATAGTAAGGCATCATAACGATACTGACGGGTATAGTTCAGGATTTTCATTAGAGAGAGCGATTCTCCCATTAATAGAAAAGCACCACGGAGGAGGAAAATCTGCTTGGGAATTTTATACAAGAGCTCCATGTGCTGCTCCTTTCTATGAAATAGAAGATTCTATTAAAGATACCTCTAATTCTTTAAGAAACGCCGCCAAATTCTCAAACAAAATGCCTCTAGTAGTAATAGTGGATAATGGGTCTTCTCCAGAAGATTTGTTCGGAATACAGCAAGGAAAAGTCCACGGAATAGACTTCATTGTTGTAGACCATCACTTTTTTGATGAAGATGTAATTTCTAAAGAAGTGCTCGTTCATGTTTCTCCATTTTTAGTAGGAGAGGATGGGGCAAAGTTTTCAGCAGGAATGTTATGTACCGAACTAGCTAGATTTATTAATCCTGTAAAAAACATAGAACAAATACCTGCTATGGCTGGTTTGGCGGATAGGATAGACAATCCTGATGTAATGAATGCCTATCTCAAAATAGCAGAAGAAAAAGGATATTCTAAAAAGCTGTTAGAGGATATTTCTTTAGTGATAGATTTTGTCTCCTCTAAGTTAAGGTTTATGGAAGCCAGAGAATATATTGAAGTAGTTTTTGGAGAACCAGTTGATAGACAAAAAGAATTAGTTAGCTTGATGGCTCCATACATAAAAAGACTTGAAAGTGCAGGTCTAGAGGTTGCTAAATCAGCTCATAAAGTTGAAAACTTAGGAAAGGTTTCACTAGCAATATTGCCTATAGAAGAGACTTTTCCAAGAGGATTTTATCCTAAACCAGGAAGATGCGTAGGAATTTTACATGACTATCTTAAAGAGGAGTTAAAGACTAAAGGGATAGTTTCTATAGGGCTATTACAAGATGCAGTCACAATAAGAGCTACAGACGAAGCCAATTTTTCAGTCCACGATTTTCTAAATCTTCTGAATAAAAAAGTTCCGAAAGCATTTGCAGAAGGCGGAGGACATAAAAATGCAGGTTCCATTAAGTTTGTCCCTAGTCAGAAAGATAAGGTTGTTGAAATGCTTAAAAGTTTTATAGAGTCAAGAAACTAATCTTAAATAATTAAAAGAATAAATATAAGGATAATTGCTAAAATTATCATTACTATCAATATCCACATCGCAATACTTATTTCAAACTTTTTTTCAACGTTACTTACACCTAAAGAGATTACTTCTTCTTCAACAAAACTACTAACAGTATAATTATTTTGAGTAGAAGGGTTATAAGTCTCTAAAGTACCTCTTTCCTTTTTCTTGTTTCCGCCACCTATTTTTTTAACTTCAATTTGTCCCAGCTCAAGATTGACAATGTTTCCAAACAAATCTTTTATCTCAAGTTTTAGAATATAAATTCCATCAGAAAGACCTGCTGGAAGATTATAAGTTAATGGAATTTGAGTTTCACTATCAATTGATAGAGGGCCTAAGGAATTAACTTTATTTCCATTAGAGTCAAATAAGTTGAATGTTGCTTTTAGAGGGTATCTATTGCTTTCAAATGAAACTCTAATTATTTGAGAGTTCCCATAATTCACTATTGGAAAAGAAGGATTAGTGTTAACGTTAGTTATAGAAAGTGGATCAATAGTGGCATGATTTTCATAATATATCCTTACTCTATCTGAACCTCCGCCTGTTACAGAGCAGAACTCTGCTTCAGTATCACTCAATATAGCATACTCATCATTCAAAGCATCATCATTTTGAGCGTTTCTTTCAGGGTTTTCAATTATACCGCAACCAGCACTTTCAGGTCTTTCATATCTCCAGTTCCCCCTAGGTCCGTTTACAATATTAATAATTTCTGCATTTTCAAGAGAAATGCTAAACTTTACAGATTCCCTAGTGAGATTAGTGTTTTCACCATAAGAGGTAATTTCAAAATAACTTCCATTAGAATCTACTCCTCTAAAAATATGTATTCCAGGAACGTCATATTCGTGATCTTCCAAAGCTTCTTCATTTATAGGAACTGCATCAAGAGTCAGAGGTATCATTGCATGATGGTTTCCAAATAGTATGCTTCCAAGCTTACCCCCATATATACCAGAACCCATATCAGCAGGAAAATCAGGGTTTTCAGTATAATTTGCAAAGTAGCCTATATCAATAGAAAGAGTTGCCTCGCCAGCAAAAACTCCAGATGCCGAAAAAACTAAGAAACCAAGCACGAAAATTGATAGTATTGCTATTTTTTGCATAACTTTCATTAAAATTAGAGATATATAAACTTTTAGGTAGGTACAAAAATGATACTATTATAAAATTACATTAATTCTCAGTAAGGTAAGCCAGTAAATCTCATAAACCTTATATATCTGCCATTGTTGCTTGAAAGTGAGGGGGAAAATGAGTGATATAGAGAGATTAAGGACCGAGCTTAAACTAAGGGGTTTTTCCAATCTCACTCTAAGAAATTATTCTTTTTTTGTTGAAAAATTCATAAAATATTCTAACAAATCTTCCCAAGACTTGACTGAAGACGATGCAAGAAGCTATCTTTCATCTTTATTCGAAAAAAAATCAAAGAACACCATAATGTTGGCAGCCGCAGCTATAAAGTTTTTTTATAGAGAAATATTAGGTAAAGAAATTAGCAGGATAAAAGTTCCAAAAAAAGACAAGGTGCTCCCAGAAGTATTGACTAAAGAAGAAGTAAAACATTTAATAGAGATGTCTCAGACAAAAAAATCTAAGCTGATTCTTTCTCTGTTATATTCTTCAGGTCTAAGAGTTTCAGAATTGGTAAATCTTAAACCTCAAGATATAAATTTTGAAGAAAATGTTGGTTGGGTTAGAAAAGGAAAAGGATCTAAAGATAGAATATTTATCCTTTCTGATTCTCTTTCTTCAAATCTAAAGTCTTTTCTTTCTAAAAGGAATAATTCCTATCTTTTTTCGGAAAAGACTCCTCTGACAACTAGAAACATTCAAAAAATAGTAAAAAACGCAAGAATAAAATCTGGAATTTCAAAAAAGGTCACGCCTCATACTTTGAGACATAGTTTTGCAACGCACCTTCTAGAATCTGGAAATGATATAAGGACCATTCAAACTCTTCTGGGACACTCCTCTCTAAACACGACTCAGTTATACACGCATATTTCTTCAGAACAATTGAAAAAAGTAAAAAATCCTTTTGATAATTTATAATTTAGTTTTAAGAATTTTTTTATTTTAAATTATATATTCTTCAATCATCCGTTCTATTTCTTGTTCAATTTTGTCAGAGATATTTTGTACGCAGATTTCAATTCTGGATATTTTTGTTCCTTCTCTACCTATACCATAAACAAGATCAGGAGTAGTTTGATGGGTAACCCTTATAGATTTTGATTAGACATCTTCCAAATATGAGCAGAGACTGTTTCTCTTCGAGCAAGAGCCTCATCTAGAGAAGGACTATCTTCCAAGATAAGTATCGCCCCCCTACTACGCGTTAAAATTTGTGTAGCAAATGCATAATAAAATTCATTCAGATTTGTACTCTCTTTATCAGAAAAATAATATTTCCTAGCACTATGAATGTCCATAATTATCTGTAAGACTTCTGCCTCTTGGCTCTTGCCTTAGAGTCTCCAGGTTTATATGCTTCTTTTCTTCTTACATCTGCAATTAAGATGTTTCTGTCATATTTAACATAAGCTTCCTTTAGCTCCTTGCTTCCAGTTTTTTTAACTAATGCCTTTGCAATTCCCACTCTTGTCGCCTGTATTTGTCCTTCCTTTCCGCCACCTATTGCCTTTATATCCAAATCAAACTTAAAATGTCCTATACCTTGTCTGGCTATTTCTATTGGTTCCATTAAAGCAAGTTTTGGGAAAATTCCTAGATTTTCATAAGAATTTCCATTAAAAGTTACTCGCCCATTTCCATCTTTAAGTCTAACCTTGGCAACAGCCGTTTTCCTCTTCCCAGAAGCGATTATCATTTTTTCCATTTAGATCTCTCTGCCTATATCTTTCAATTTAGTTGTTCTAGTGTTTTTTTCT
>CAZOGX010000037.1:0-2742 GCA_964579805.1 Candidatus Woesearchaeota archaeon
GGAATATTATTGTAGCACATTACTTTCTTAAGGGCTTGTTTTCCTCTTCCCTGCCTATGTGAAAGCATCCCTCTTATAGTTCTTTTTACTATCCTTTCAGGAGATTTTGGGAAGAATGGACCTTTAAAATTAGCACTTCCTTTTTGTCTTTTTTCTCTATATTCTAGAATGGTAGTTAATGGTTTACCTGAAACTAAGACATCATCGCAGTTAACAATTGCTATATCTTTTCCTAATAAAAGTTGTTTAGCAGCATAGCTAGAAAGTCTACCCAAAATAGCATTTTTAGCATCAATTATCATTTTGTCTTTCATTTTATTATCTTTACTCCTTGAGCTTTAGGATTTTTCTTGACTTCTTCTATAAGCAACTCTCTTTGAGCTTTAATTTTATCAATTTTATCAACTGCGGTTGAAGAGAATCTTAGCGCACAAATCTTTATTTTTTTAGAAATATTTCCAGAACCAAGAACCTTACCAGGAACAATAATTGTATCTCCTTCACTGCTTTGATTATCTATTTCTCTAAGATTAACTGAAGGATATTTTCTGACGCTTCCAGAAACCGCCTGCGCGATAGATTTCCAAGAACTATGTTTGTTCAATTCATTAAGGGTATCAACTATATAATTGTCGGTCTTTCTTTCCTTTCTACTTTTTATTTTTGTTTTGCTTATCATTTTTTCATGCGGGGAGAAGGATTCGAACCTTCGCAGGCACTAAGCCAACGCGGCCTTAACGCGTCCCGTTTGACCGCTCCGGCATCCCCGCTCAATTTATTTAATTGCCTTTTCAAACTCTTCCAAATTAAGGCCGAGTTTTTCAATTGATTTTTTCAAAATTATTTCCGAGTCGAAATGACCCCAAGATTCAACAAAAATTAATAATTCGTTACTTTGTTTCACAGAATCTTCTGAAATTTTAGTTATTTCTTCTACCTGAGCATCATTAATATCGCATATCCACTTGCTTCCTTCTTTTTTAGGCTTAAAAGGACTTGAATTGTTTAGCACTATTTTGTCAATTTCAGGGGAAGATTTAACTTCGAGCAAATGTCTGTAATAACACAACCCTGGAACATATTTTGCATGATCTAACCCAGACCCCATTCTAGCAGTCAATATTGCCTCAAAATTTTGATTTTTCTCTAATAAAGTAATAGGTATTTGGGAATACGCTGGCTTAGCTCCCCCAACAATATCTCCTGAATAAACTATTCCAGGTCCAGTTTTTTTTATCTTAAGTTCAACCTCACTTTTTTCATTAGCTTTTATATCTGTCTTTAAAGGTATTAGCCCTATCCTATGGGCTACGACTTCATCATATAACGCAGAATCATTTTTTACAAACTCCACTTCATCAACAGCCAAAGTCTTTATTTCTTCAACACTTCTCCTTAGAGCATTAGCCAAGCTAACGTCAATATCTGTTTTTAATACAAGTAATTCAGGTTTTTTTTCAATTATTTCCATTCTTAATTATGAGGTGAGCACTTTTTAAGTTTATTTAAACTCTTCTTCCTCTCTTACCTCCCTTCTGTTTAGGTCCGCCTCTTGGAACTTTAGTGACGTCAAGAACACCTAAAATTTTGAATCCAGATTTACCCAAAGTTTTAACCGCCGCATTTAAGCCAGGACCCATTCCAGGAGCATTTGTCTTACCCTTCATTCTTATATACAAAGCATTTATCCCTGCTTCGCTAGCTATTTCAGCAGCTCTTTTAGCTACAAACATTGCAGTAGTTGGGTTTGCCTTCAATCTGCTATGTTTAGTAATCATTCCTCCAGAGATCCTAGATATAGTTCCGCCAGACATGTCAGTTATATGAACGATAGTGTTGTTTGAAGAACCATAAACATAAGCTATCCCTGCTATACTCTCTTGTTTTTCTTCTTTTTGTTCTTCAATCTCTACAATTTTAGCTTCGTTTGCTTCTTCACTCTTGCTCATTTAATGATTCCTCCTGGTTATTTTCTTTCTTAGTTTTAACAATGCTGGGCTTCAAAGAGATTAGATTTTCTTCTTCAATATTCACTATGTAACTAGGAGAGTTTATTGCTTTATTTGAAATAAGAACTCTTTTATGAACTATCATCTGTCTTGCATGCTTAGGAGTATTTGCAAGTTTTTTATCAAATAATACATTGCTTAATCTTCTTTTAAGGACATCTTCCTTGGTTAGAGCCAGAACATCAGCAATACTATTCACCTTCAAACCCATTTTCCTAAGTTTGCTAAAGAAATTCTGTTGTTCTTCAGAATCAGCAGTAATGAGTTGTTTAGCTCTGGTTCTAAAATACTTAACTTTTGCCTCTGTTTTCCAAATTTCTTTTTTATTTTTAAGACCATACTTTTCAACAAGTTGGTTTTCATCAAGTATTCTAGGCTTATCATAAATTTTCCTAGGCCATGCAAACTTTTTTTTCTTTCTTATCATTTTACTTATCCTTTCTTACCAGTTTTAGGTTTTTTAACTCCCACTGCTACACCAGTTGTTCTAAAGTGGCTTCTTGTCCTTTGCCCTCTTACTGGTTGTTTAAGACTATGCCTCACCCCTTTGTAACTTCTTATTTGTTTCATTCTTTTCACATCAAACTCTTTTCGCATATCAAGATTAGTTCCTATGATGTGCAAGTCTTTTCCGGTATCTAGGTCTGATCTCCTATTCTTAAGATATTTTAGAGTTTCTATATTTTCAACAGTCTTTTCTATTTTTTCAATATCCTTATCGTTTAATTGTCCT
>CAZOGX010000037.1:2752-5993 GCA_964579805.1 Candidatus Woesearchaeota archaeon
ATTTTTGTTAAACCAGTATATATGTTTTTATCGCCAGGGATGTCATAGGACAGGATTCTAACTAAAGCCCCCATGTCTTCTTCTTGTTCTTGTTTTTTCTTTTCAGCCATTTTACTTTACGAATATTTTTTGTCTCGGATCTTCAAGGATTTCTTCCATAATCCTTTTCTCAATTGACTTTTTCGGATCAGGTGTATTCTTTACTCTTAATTTGATGTCTTCAAAGGATGTAAATGGTTTACTTTCTCTCTCTGCAAGAAACTCATCAGTATGTTTTTTTCCAAATCCTGGTAAAAGTTCCAGTATGTGCAACCTAGTATTTATCGCATGGGCTTTATTGAAGAACTCAACAAATCTTTGTTCTTGCTCCCCAACAATGCGCTCAACAAATGCTTGTAGTTGGATCTTTGCAGTTTCAGTAAGCTTATCCTTTCTAAGCCTACCAACTATATAGTATACTTTATCTCTTTTATCTGGCCCTATATAAACTTTTTCCTGTGGCAAAAATGAAGCACCTCTAACCGGTGCTAGTTCCAAAAGAGCAAAATATTGTTCACCTATAGCCTGAACGACTGGTTTCATTCTACCTTCCAAAGGATATCCATAAGGTAAATAATCTAATACTATCGCAAAGTCGTCTTTCTTTTTCTGAATCATCTCAAGCTCCTTGCACTATTGCGATTATTTCATTTGCCTCATTTTCAGTAAGAGCAAAATCATTAAATATTTTATTTAACTCTTCTGCATTCTTAGGCATAAAATCAGCTATCTTTATTATATGCTCTTCCTTAAGTTTGATGTTTCCAAGGGATTTAAGAGCTTCAATAATTTTTATCGATTGATCATAGTCGTTCTTACAATATTCCTTAAGGTAGTCTTTCAACTCAGATTTAACTTCTTGGTCTCCAATTATTTTTTTAACCTCTGCCAGCGCGACAGGTCTCATTTCTAATATCATTTTGCCTCCTGAATTTTTCTTAAATGAACAGGTCTAACTATATATTTTTTAGGCATATTAAGATCTTTAACTTGAACAACGTATGCAGATCCTCTTTTTTCAATCACTTTGCCTGTTCTACCCTGCATCCTTTTGGGAAATCCTGGATTTTGAACAGATAAGTCCATTACTAATGCAACCGAGTCACCATCATCAAATTTTTGAAAGTACTTACTAAGGGAAACCTTTCCTTTCTGTCTTATTTTTTTTCTTTTTAACATATTACCTGTGGTTATTATTTACCTGCTAATAACACTTTAAAAAGCTTTCCAATAGAAATTTATCTGTCAGTAACACTGCCTTGAAATAAATCGCCCTTCTTTCTGGCGGTGTCCATATTGTCTACAATTGTTTGAAACATTTTTTTGCCCCAGATTCCCACACCACAATTATCGCATACATCTACTGCTCTACCATCCAAAAGATCAGCCTTACAATAAACACACTTACTTGACATCTTTTTTCCTCTTTTTGAGACTCTAGTTATAACTGGTTTATAAATTTATATGGTTTTCTAGAAGATTGATGTAAAACTTTAAAAACCACCATTCTAGATTAATAATATGATAATTCCAGTAAGATGCTTTGGATGTGGTAAGCCTATAGGACAGTTTTGGGAAGAATACAAGAAACGAAAAGAGTCTGGAGAAGATACTGGTAAGATTCTTGACGACTTGAATATTGAAAGATATTGTTGCAGAGCAGCATTATTAGGTCATGCGGACATGTTGCCTGAAATTTCTAAGTTCAAGAAAAGTTAATTTTTTCTTAGAATTGCTTCAAAATATGAAACGTTTGGTCTTTCATAAATTTGAGCGTGTGTAAGAAATCCTGCTTGTTCACTCATAGATTGAATTTCTGATATGGTATATCCCGCACAATAGGAGATTAATCCTAAAAGAGAAGATATAGTTCCCTCTCTTCCTACATTTCCAAACAAACTCTGTGAACCTTCAATATCTTTAAACAGGTTATCAATTGCTTGTTCGTCCAATTTACTTCTAAACTCATAAGCTTCTCTCCCGTTTTTCATTTTTGCATTATGAGTAAATGGGAGCGAGAAAGGCATACGAAGAAAGAAAAATCTTTCTACATCCGATATGAAAAGATGGCCTCCAGATCTTAATGACCTATAGGCAGCATTGAATATATCTTGCGCATTATGAAATTCATGTAATGCTGAAGAGATATTAATTAAATCAAAAGACTCTTCAAATTCTTTCAATGTTTGCAATGCATCCCCTACTAGAAATTTAGGGCTTGTTCTCCACCTCCAACTTTTTTTAGCCCTCTCAATAGCTCTTTCTTCTGAATCTATCCCCATAACTTCTGCTTTTGGGAATATATCGGCTAAAGCTTGAGAGGTGGAGCCGTCTCCACAACCCAGGTCAATAATTCTCATGGGGGGAGTTTTAAATCGTGCTATTCTTGCAAATTCTTTTGAAGAATTTAAAGCTCCAATATATGATCTTTCAGGGTCGAAATTTTCTAAATAGGCTTGTGAAACAATTAATGTTCTTGGTTCAGGTATTCTTGGAAATTCATTCATAAACCAACTCGCGAGCAGCCCTTTAAAAACATTACCTCAAACTAGACAATCAGCAAAAATATTCTAATATTTTAATAAAAAAGACGAAGACAGCATCCGTGTTTCGCCTCTTGTCGGAGACTAAAGCACAGGACGTAGCAGGCTTAACTTCTGTGTTCGGAATGGGAACAGGTGTTTCCCAGCCACTATGGCCGTCTTCAAGTTTCTCTACAATAAGGTGTTTAAAAAGCTTTCTAATAATCCACTTTTTTGTTTCTTATATACTCATTCACTCTTTCTGAAAATGCAGCGGCATCTATAGGTTCGCAACCAAGATTTTTAATTATTTTTTTTATATTAGGCTCATGAATTTCAGAATCATCACTTTCACTTATATGCTCTACTTCTAGAATATATGCAAAATTTTCAATATGTTGAAGACATACGTTATAAACAATTCCTTCAATGGTTGTCTCATATTCAGTTTTATGCTTTATCCACGGCGGGTCATTTTGAAATCCTGCATTATTTAATAGTTCTGCAAAATAGTCAAGAAAATCTTTTGAAGGCAAGGGAATTTTAATCTCCTTTCTTGCAAGGTGGGTTACATCTCCGACTTTAGACACTATCTCTATAGTTTTGTCGGAATGTCTAAGTCTAACATCTTCAGGACCACCGTTTCTCCTATATCTGGTGGTGGTTATTTTTTCTTCATT
>CAZOGX010000038.1:0-5331 GCA_964579805.1 Candidatus Woesearchaeota archaeon
TGATCATTTTGATATTGAAAGGGGAACTAAATTTTCAACATATCTTTATCCATCCTTGAAGAAAGAGCTTTTAAGAGCGGCTGGTAGACTCGGAATTTCTCTTCCTACCGAAAAGTCAAGAAAAATATATGCCATAATTCGTCCTTATCTGGCTGAATGTCAGAGAACTGGGAATGAAGTTGACGCTGATGAGGTAAGGCGCATTTCTATTGAGGGTGGAATTAATGGACTGAATTCTCGGACAATTAATGCAATTTTAGTGTATCATACTTCAAGAAGAGTTCCTATATTACCAGGACGTTCAAAAGACTCAAGACAAGGATTCTAGTGTTTTAAGAGATGCAATTAATAAAGCTTTATCAGGTTTGTTATTACAAGGGGAAATAAGTGAGAGAGATAGGGAGATTTTTGAATTAAGGCATGGAATAGATGACAGCCTTGAAGCCAGAACCCTTAAGCAGACAGGAGAACTTGTTTCCCCAAAACTTACAAGAGAGCGTGTAAGACAGGTATGTTCAAAGGTTAAACGTCTATTAGGGCAAAACGGTTTTTTGCAAACGCTTTGGTTGGATGGATCAGGATAACGATAATTTTATAATCGTTCTTTTCTGATTATTAACGTGACTAAAAGATTTAGAATATTAGCAGCTTCCGATTTACATGGAGATAGTAAGGCGACTAAAAGATTAGCTGAAAAAGCTGAGAGGGAGAGTGTTGATTTAGTTGTTTTGTGCGGGGACTTGACGGGTTTTGTTGATTCTAAGGGATTGATTAAACCTTTCAAAGACAAAAATCAGAAAGTTTTGATTCTTCCTGGGAATTGGGATTCTTTAGGAAGTGCTGACTTTCTCGCGCAGTTTTATGGAGTAAAAAATATTCATGGATATTCTGCTGTTTATGATAAGATAGGTTTTTTTGGTGCGGGAGGTGCCGATACTGGACCTATACCTACTACTGAAAAAGAATTGAGGGCTACTTTAGAGAAAGCACATTCTGGGTTGAAGGGAATAGAAAAGAAAGTTATGCTTACTCACATGCATCCTTTAGGAAGCAAGTCTGAATTTTCAGGGTTTGAGGGAAGTAAGGCAATAAGAGAAGCTATAAAGAAGTTTAAACCAGATGTTTTGTTGCACGGACATATACATGAAGCGGCAGGAATGGAGGAAATCATTGGAAAAACTAGAGTTATTAATGTAGGTAAAGAAGGGAAAATTATTGAACTTTGATATAGATTTATTTATTAACCTTTATTTTATAAATTTTTATGCTTGTAGAGAGGAAAGTTATCTTAGAGAAAGAAGGAATAAATTTAATTGTTCTGGAAAAATACATGATTGGAAAAGATTTGGATTTTCTTTCTGCGAAAAATGAGTTGTTTGAATATGCGAGTAATTCTGATGTTGGGACTTGGGGATATTTTCCGGAAATAAATGATGATGAGAGTAAATATCCTCAATGTATTAAATTGAAAAAGTGGTTTGATTCTTTTGTTGATGATTCGGATCATAAACTGACTTTTATCAGATTGGCTATTAAAGAACCTAAATCGGAATTTGGAGGATTTCATATAGATGCCGATGCCGGAGCAGGACATTCTAAACACTCTTATTTTGAAGGAAAGGAAGTTTTAAGGATTCTTATTAATTGTGGCACTTTTCCAAGAAAGCTAGGGTTTGTAGATAAGACTAGAGATGAATTAATTAAAGAAGGATTTGATATTCCTTCTGATAAATACAAAATTCTTAAATTTCCTGAAGAGATGATTAAAACTATTGATATTCCTTCTAGGGAGGAGGGTTATATTTGGGTATTAAAATTTTGGGCAAGTATCATTCCACATTTTGGTTTGACAGATAAAAATGGGCACTTTTTAGTTGCTTATGGTGCTTGGAAAGATTTTAGAGGTCTTTAATAAATGCTATTTTTTTCCGGCTTTACACGACGGAAAAAAATTGCCTTAATAATAATTGTGAGGCGCGAAGCGCCGAACGCATCCGACATAATTGATTTTGACGACGATAAAAGGGCGTTTAAGTGTAATTAAACGAAAGTAGAATTTATCCTGCGGATTCCTTTCAGGAACTTTCAAGCCTTGTTTCTCGTTTCGTTTAAGCCTGACCAACCAGATCGCGCCGTTCGGCGTTTAATTATGCTTAAACAAAATCGCACTTTTTGAGAAATTGGAATTTATGCTGGCTTAGGGATTTCTCACCCAGACGGCACGCTTAATCTTCTAACTGAATCCATTCAATGTGATGACTACAGTAGGAAAACTTCTTTGTTTGGCTCTTTTATTGAATTCTTTCTGGCGTTGTTCCACTAATCCAACCAAATCCAATTCTTCTAAAAATTTTGCTAACTCTCTTCCTTGTTTTTTATTAGTATAAGCGGTGACGAGTCCACGATCTATAAAACCCAAATTTATACTATGCCCGGATGAGTCATATCCTAAAATATGCCCTCTTTCAAGATTTCGAGAAACACCACTTGGTACATAATATCCTTGTCTTTCTAGTATTCTCGCTAGTTGCCTCATTCCTTCTGCACCATCGATTTCATACGTCCTTGTTGTTTCTCTCATAAAAATCTTACTCTGAATTCATTTTTATACCTTTCTAAAGAGCGTGCGCCGTCCCACCCTAAAAATGTGCCAGCATAAATTCAGATAACATGCGATTACGCTCGAAACAAGCTCTTCAAGTAAATTCTACCTCTCGAGGAGTCCTTGTGCCTCACTCGAGCCAGCATACTGGACGCTTAATATCTACTAAGCTATAAATGCCTCTAATCTTTCAGATATTTTCTCTTAGTTCAGAAACGACATTTAACTTAAGTTTCAGCGCCAATTACAAAAGTTAAAGTTTAAATTTAATGAATCTTTGCTTCTCTTATGACTTTTGTTTTTGAAATAACTGATAGAACGGGCAGGAAGATATATTTAACAAAGGAAAGATGGACTCACATTACCAACCCTGCTTCTTTGCATCCCTATATGGCTAATTACCTTGAGGAAGTCAAACAAACCCTAATTAAGCCAGATTTAATAGTTCAACAAAAATTTGATGATTCTAAGGCAAATTATTACAAGCATATCAAGGAAGAAAAAGTATATTTGCTTGTCGGAGTTAAATATTTAAATGGAAAAGGGTTCGTAATAACAGCCTTCCTCACAAGGAAGATTATGAGAAGATGATAAGGAAAGAAATAAGTATGTTTTACGATAAAGAAGCAGACATATTGGAGATTACATTAGGCGAGCCTTCCGCCTCTTATTTTGATGAAGTTGATGATGATTTGTTTGAAGCCCATGATAAAAAAACAAATGAACTGAAGGGCTACAAAGTATTTAATTTTCTTAAAAGAGGCGGAATTAAAAATATTAAGATACTTCTTCCTGCTAAGGTCAATATTTCAGATTAATAAGGATAATTGCTGAAACCTCGCTTAGCCTGAATAATTAAATGAAGTTTATCTGTGCCGAAGGTCAGAGAGCATTGATTTTTGAGATCGTTGCCAAAAAATTTATTCTATTGTCTCAACAACTACTTGCGAAAAGAAATTTTTAGGCAGATGCTTGCTAACAAACAAGAGCTCAATTCCGATTACGTTGCCTTCATCATCCACATTTAGAATTGTGTTTTTATCAATTTTTCTAATTTTGTCAAACTTCGCATTAGTAAGCTTGATGTACATTGCATCTGCCTCTGGATCATATGTTACTCTCATATTGGATAAACAGTTATTACTTTTATATAGTTTTCTATGACATAAACTACCTCTAAAGAGTATTGTGAAAATTTCTTTCTTGCAAGATATCTATCACTTTCTTTTTTGGTTAAATCTGGATATTTGATGGTGTTTTCTGCGTCATCTTTACTGATTCCTCTCTCTTCCATCTGTTCCTCTGCATGTCTCGTGAACTTGATTTTCATTAGTTTATTGAAGAATTAGTTTGTTATAAATTTTATTGATCTTCTTTAAAAAATATTCAAAAAATTGTATATCCTGAATAATTAAACGAAAATAGTATTTGTATCAGAACAACTTCATCTGCTTACTGCTTTTTATTATTTCATCAAAGTCTTTGTCAAAGAAGAATAAAAGGGTGTTTGCTATTGGCTTAATTTGTTTTTCTATATAGTGTTGATAATCTATTTTATGTTTATGCTTTTGGATTGGTTCAGGACCTGCTTCTGTTATATAGTATTTGATTATATTTGAGTCTAAGCTGTCTAGTAAACGAGCAGCTTTTACATGAGATGGAGTAGTTTTTGTATATTTGTCAAGGGATTTTCTTATAGACTTCTTATAGATTAACTTAGAATCCATTTTTCCTGCTTTTAAGGACTTGACGTAACTTCTTATGAATTCAACAAACTCTTCTTTATGGAATATTTTTTCTAATAACTGGACTTGAAATTCCTGTGCCGCTTCTGTCCAATCTCCTCTTATCGCTTCTAAGCCTACAATTTCTATCTCTTCTTTTCCGTTCTTTTCTTTCAGACCAGCATATCTCTTTTTGGAGCCTATGTCTTTTCCTTCAGCACTTCTTAGAGGCGGAAGCATAAACGCAAGATATAACTTTTCAAATTGTAGTTCAAGGTAAGAAGTTCTTTTGTATTTTTCTTTTGCTATTTTTTGGTAAAAAGAGTTGATGTGAGATTCAATTTTTTTCCCTATTTTTTCTGCTTCTTCTTTTGAAGCATTGCTTTCCACGAAAACGCTGTCTGTGTCGCTGTAAATGGTTTTATATCCGAGGTTTTCTATTTCTTCTGCAGTTAGTTTTATAATCTTCTGACCGAAGTGAGTTATAGCATTAGCCATCTGTAAATTAAAGTAACGGCAATTTGGAGAGGCTAGAACACCAAAAAAAGAGTTCATTATAATTTTTATAGCGTAACTTGATAGTTCTCTTTTTTCTCTTTTTGCTTTTTCTCTTGCTTGATGTAATTTATCAATAATTTCTGGAAGAATTCCGTTTTCATTTCTAAAATATGCATTGTTTGGAGATTCTATCGCATTTTTTTCAGGTTTTTCTATAAATGATGAAGGGTCTATGTTGAAGGTTTTCATAATTGAAGGATATAGCGACTTGAAATCAAGAACAAGAAGATTATGATATATCCCTGGCTTTGAGTCCATGACATATCCACCCTTTATTCTTTCCTCTTTAACTTCGTATTTAGTTGTTGGGCTGACAAGTCCTTTTTTGTTCGCTTCTCTTATGTATAAAGAGTCAAATGCTGCTATTGAGGCAGTTATTTTGTTAAGAGGCATTCCTGTAAGAAGGGAGCGTTCTACTGCTAAATCTAAAATTTTAGTTTTGTTTAA
>CAZOGX010000039.1:0-337 GCA_964579805.1 Candidatus Woesearchaeota archaeon
CAGTTGCAGTTATTGACCATCTTGTGGGAACAAGCCTTCTATTCTTTTTCATTCCAAGAAGACCTGCTGAAAGAAGTTTTATTATTGAAGAAGTTTCTATTCCAGATGAATAAAGCTCTTGCATTGCTACTCTAGATTTGACTTCAATATCGTTTACTAAATATTCTACTTTGGGTTTTATTTTAGTATTTTCAAGCAATTTTACTGATTCTACGGGCGCAGATTTACTTATTAAGGGCACTCTGTTGTCTGGATGCTTTTGAGGATTTACTGGCTTATTTAGTTTAAACTCGGCTTCTATAGATATTAGCGGAGCAGGAGCCATCAGTGGAGCAAC
>CAZOGX010000039.1:347-5240 GCA_964579805.1 Candidatus Woesearchaeota archaeon
GTTGCATTATTTTTTCTATTGATACGTTGTTCTTATGCCAGAGCTCAGGGGAGGACATTATCTCATTTTCTCCCGTAGTTGTTGGAGATAGTATTCCTGCATAAACGTCTGGGTAGTTCCATTTTCCCACGAATATTTCAGGAGGTGATGAACCAGAGAATTTGTCTATTTTTATAGTTCTTCCAATTGGAAGGGAGTGTTTTTTGCAGTTTTCTTCGTTGCATATTTTGCATAAGTAGGACATTTGATTTTTAGGAGATAAAGGTTTATATGAATTGGTGTAGTGGATTTAATATGGATGTTTTTAGTTTAGAAAGGGTTGTTAATTCTTACGATTACCTTATGAAAGAGTTTGTTGATACTAATAGGTTAGATAGTGGAGTATTGATGAGTTTTAAAAAATGTTCTTTTAAGATTTTGTATGAATTGTGTGATTTGATTAATCAGCGTCAGATGGATTATGATAACCGTGTCTTTTTTGAAATATTTGTTGAATCAGTTTTACAAGACGACGATTATCTTGCAAAAATTAGGGAAAGAAATTAACCTTTCAAATCAGAAATACCCAAAAGAACGAATAAGACACCTATCATCATAACGAACCAGAATAATCCGCCTTTAAAGAATTCTCCTGCAGCACTCCAAAAGTTCCAAATTCCCCAGCTTTGTGAATACCAAGCTATAACTATTGGAGCAACTATCAAAATCAAACCTAACAATAATTCTGTCCACTTGTTCATGTTATTATTGGTATCAGATTTGAGTTTATAAATATTTTTATGCAGATTTTGTTTTTTTGAGGGGTGAAATTATCTAAACACTTCAATCTAATTTGAAGCATTAGTTTTATTTATAAATTGAGAGATACTTAGACTATTATGACTGATAAGTCAATTATGATAGATGTTGATGACCCTCGTGCTGGAAAAATCGCAGAAGTAATTGGGAATAAAACTAGTAAAAAAATTCTTTCTGCTCTTGCGGAGAGGGAGATGAACGAAAGCGAGATAGCTGATAGGTTAAAGATGCCTATGAACACTGTTAATTATAATGTTAAAAAATTAGTTGAGAGTGGTTTGATAGAGAAAAAAAGATTTCTTTGGAGTGCGAAAGGTAAAAAGGTTAACTATTATGTGGTTTCTAATAAGAGAATAGTTATTTCTCCTAAGAAGATTGCTTCAGGAATAGTTCCAGCAGTTTTGATTTCAGGGATTTTTGCTTTAGTTATTAGACATTTTGGAATTATCAACTCAAAAAGATATAGTTTAGGCGAATTAGGGGCTGTTTCTGATAGTGCCAAAATAGCCGTAGAATCTTCTTCTGGAATGGCTGAATATAGTAGCGGGCTTTACGTATTTCTTTCCAATGCTCCTAACTCCTGGGCATGGTTTTTGATAGGTGCTTTGTCGGGATTACTTATTTATCTTGTTTGGAATTATGTTAAGAAATAGTTTTTGATTCAAATAGTTTTGAACCTATGGCTTAATTTAAATACACCTTTGTTTTATATTAAGTATGGAAGTAAATAAAAAATTAATTGCAGGCATTGTTTTAGTAGTCGTTCTATTAGGAGCGTATGTTTTTTACACTTCAGGACCTATAGTGACAGCACAAGGACAGAGTTCTATAGAAGTTAAGCCGGATTTGGTTTCTGTATATATTAGTATAGAAGGAAAAGGATCTGATTTAGCTAGCGCCAAGCTTAAACATGATTCTATAAGCTCTTCAACAATGGCTAATTTAAGAGCAAATGGCTTTTCTGATGAGGATATTGAAATCCAAGGCTATAGTTCTTATCCAGAATATGATTGGTCAGAGGACAGACAGAAGATTATAGGTTATGTAGTTACTAGCCAAATTGTTGTTAAACCTTCAGAAACAGAAAAAGTGATAGTGGTAGTAGATTCTGCAATAGGTGCAGGTGCTTTTATTTCATACATTAACTTTGAGTTGTCCGATAGTAAACAGAATGAAGCTAAGAAAGAGAGCTTAGAAAAGGCAAGTGCTGATGCAAAATCTAAGGCTTCTGCAACTGCTAAAGGTTTAGGGCGTGGTTTGGGAAGCTTAGTTTCAATTAAATCGGAGGACTTTTATTATCAACCTTATCCTTACTATGCTAAAGCAGAAAGCGATTTTGGGGATTCAAGCAGTGCTAGCGAGGTTAGACAAGCAGCCTTAACAATCGGTCCTGGAACTATAGAAGTCAGTTCAAGCGTTATAGTTGAATATAGGTTAAGACCTTTCTGATTAGTTTTATATATCTTAATTATTTGTCTTTTTCATGTTATCTCAAAAGCAGATTTTAGAAATTAGGGAACATTTGGAAAAGGCCCAAAACCCTGTGTTTTTTTATGACAATGATGCAGATGGTTTTTGTAGTTATGTCTTGTTGCGTAAATTTGTAGGGCGAGGAAAGGGAGTTATTGTCAGGAGCCACCCTGATATTGATGAGAGCTATGCTAAAAAAGCTCAAGAATTGAATGCAGATTATGTTTTTGTTCTTGATAGGCCTGTCTTGGGAAAAAAATTTGTTGAAGAAATTGAAAAGTTATCAATTCCTTTGGTTTGGATAGATCATCACGACTTAGATGAGGAAAAAATAAACTATAGGGATGTTTTTGTTTTTAATCCTTCAAAAAATAAGCCTAAAAGTTCTGAACCGGTTTCTTATCTTTGTTATAAAATAGCAGATAGAAGCGAGAATATATGGATAGCACTTATGGGTTGCATTGCAGACCACTATCTTCCTGATTTTGCAGAAGATTTTGGAAAGAACTGGCCTGAAAATTGGAGTTCAAAAATAAAGGAACCATTTGATGCTTACTACACTACTGAAATTGGTAAACTGGCTAGAATAATTGGTTTTGCTTTGAAGGATTCTATTACCCATATAGTCCAATTCCAGAACTTCATGATAACTTGTTCAAGCCCTTCTGAAATGGTTGAGGAGCTTGAAGGCAATAAACCATTTGTTAAGAAATACAAAGAACTTAAGAAGAAGTATGATTTATTGATTAACAAAGCTAAAAAAGAAGATAGCGGGAAATTTCTATTTTTTAACTATGGTGGTGATATGAGTATTAGTTCTGAAATTTCTAACGAACTGAGTTATTATTACCCAGATAAAATAATTGTTGTAGCTTACTCTTCAGGACCGATAACTAATATTTCTATGAGGGGAAAGGCGGTTAAGAAAAAATTACTTAGAATTATTAATGATTTTGAAAACGCTAGTGGGGGGGGTCATGATGATGCAATAGGAGCTAGAATACAGACCTCTGATTTGCAAAGATTTAAAGAGTCGGTACAAGCAGTTATTTAAATTAAAATGAAAGAATTGAGAATTGAGTTTTTTGGAAGAGTTCAGGGCGTTAGATTCAGACATTTTGTTAGAAATACTGCTGAAAAAATGGGCATTAACGGCTACGTAATGAACAAGGAAGATGGGAGCGTTCTTGTTATTGCTCAAGGGAATAAAGAAGAATTAGACATATTTCTAACTGCTTTACAAAGAGGTTCTTTTTTTTCTAAAATTGAAGGAGTTTTTTATCTCTGGCAAAAACCTAAAAATATTTATGAAGAATTTTCAATTTCTTTAAATAAAGGTCTTTTTGAAGATCAAAAATCAAGTTTTACAAATCTTGGAAAGAAGATATTCGGTTTTAAAGATAAAGTTCCAAAGCATATTGCGGTAATTCCTGATGGAAATAGGAGATGGGCTAAAAAAAGGGGTTTAAAGGGCGTTGAAGGTCATAAGTCTGTAGCTTCTATAGAAAAATTTAGTAAATTGTTTGATGTCGCAAAGGAATATGGGGTAGGATATTTCACCTTTTGGGCTTTTTCAACTGAAAATTGGAAGAGAGATAAGGAAGAAGTAGAGTATCTTTTTGATCTTCTTAAAAATTTTGCGAGAGAATTTAGAGATTATGCAATCAAAAACAAGATAAGGTTTAGGCATCTAGGAAGAAAGGATAGAATTCCTAAAGATGTTTTGTTAGAATTGGAAAAGACCGAGGATGCTACAAAGAAGTTTAGTAATTTCTGTGTTCAAATCTGCCTTGATTACGGCGGAAGAGATGAGATAACTAGGGCAATAAATAAAATTCTTAAATCCGGAGTTAATGAAATTTCGGAAGATGACGTTGTCAATTATCTCGATTCTGCGGGAATTCCTGACCCTGACCTGATAATAAGGACTTCTGGAGAAAAGAGATTAAGCGGTTTAATGCCTTTTCAATCTGCTTATTCGGAACTTTATTTTACTGATGTCTATTTTCCTGATTTTGGACCAGCAGATTTAGAGAAGGCAATTGAAGAGTATGGCAACAGAGCTAGAAGATTTGGAGGAAGTTAGTTTTCTGGCGACATTCTAATTACTATTCTTTCATTTCCCTTGTGCGATGCATAATGCATTGCAAGGCAATATCCCAAGTTCATAAACCTGCCTTCAGGACTTAAAATTCTTAAAACATCTTTTTTATTTAATGGCTTAGATACTGAAGAAAGAGAGTCATTTATTCTTCCAAGTTGGGAGATTATGGCTTTTTCTGTGCAGACATAAGGATAACCTGTATGAAGCTCTATTTGTCTTGTTCCATCCCGTCCTTCTTCCGACTCTTTAACTCTAAACCCTTTCTCTTTTGCAATTCTTACTGATAAGTTATATAAATCTCTTGGTTCTGACATTCTCGTTGTTTTGATATTCTTATTATTTAAAGATATATATTATGGCTTGCAAAAAGCTTTTAATACATTGAATTTTACTAGTTGGTATGAGAAAGATGATTGTTGAAAGATTAGTTGCTTTATCTACTGCTGCTTTTGGTCTAGTTGCCGCGCTGGCTCGGAATGAGGCGATACAGAGTTTGTTTAAGGAAGGAGGAAAACTCCACT
>CAZOGX010000040.1:0-5116 GCA_964579805.1 Candidatus Woesearchaeota archaeon
TCGCTTCCAGCTACTAATCCAGTTCCTTGAGGAGCAGGCAGAATTTTTATTCTTACGCTTCCACATCTTCCTTCCACAACATAAGGCAATGAATGTTTCTCACTACAAGAACAGTCAAAATGAGCACATCCAAGTTCAACTTTTTTTAAATTTATTTTCGCACTCCTTATTGCTTTTTCCCTAGCAGGAAGCGTCTCTTTAGCTCTACCATATCCAATACCGACATGACCATTCTTATCTCCAACTACAGCCATAGCTGCAAAAGTAATCACATTACCTTCCATAGTCTTTTTTTGCGTCTGTCTCCATGCTCTTCTCTTTCCGCCTCCAAACTTTCCCTTAGCTTGCCCGACAGAAAGTAAATCTGTTTCTAAATTAAGAAGAAAATCTGCTATTTCTGGTTCAAGTATCTTCTTAGAAGAATCAAGGATGCGGTTTATATCTTTCTCTGCTCCAGATTTGACTTCTCTTCCAAGTTTAGTCTTAGGAACCCAAGAGTCAAGTTTCGTCTTTTCAACAGGCTCCTCTACAATAGGAATCTCTTCTATTTCATTTTCTAAAACTTCATCTTTACTTTCCATTTTTTATTGCCTCCATTACTTGATTAATAAGCTTTGCTGTTTTTTCATTTCTCTCCAATAAAGCCTTGTCAGGAAGAGATTTCGCATCGTGAGGGATTTTAACACCTGCATCAACTAAACCCTTAAGAAAAGCGAATATCTTAGATTTTACAACTTTTCTTTGAAGTCCAATATCCAAAATGCCTTCATTTATTTTTGACTTCTTTGCTAAAAGAACTCCTGAAAGATACGAAGCAACTATGCTTTTCAAACTGCCTTTGAGGTTTTCAGGCCATCCATAATCCAGTAAATCCTTAGAGGTGACTCCAGAAAGAACTTTATCTTGCGCCATATTTGACTCTATAGCTTGTCCTAAAATATATCTATTTGTTCTTCTAATAACAAATCTGATTTTTCCAGATTTTAATGCGCCAAGCCTTGCTTTATAATCGGTCTTAGCTTCTCTCCTTCTTCTTCTGATAGTTCTTCCAATTTTCTGCATACTAACGGACACCTCTTTCTTTGATCAATAAATCTATTCTTTCCTTCATGTGAGATTTACTTCTAAACTGACTCATTCTAATTTCTTTTCTTAGTTTAATGTATTCTTCAGAAGTGATTTTATTTTGTTTCAATAGTTCAACAAGATAAGCTCTTAATTTTCTAGTAATTATCATATATTCTCTTTTGCCTTTGTTGACTTTTTTCCGAACGCTTCCTTGTCTTCTTCTAACTTTTCTTTTCTTTGACGTTCTACCCCTTATTTCTCTTATAGAGATTCCTCCATCTTTCATTATATCCCTCATATCTTGTTTAGTTATTGCATCTTTAACTTCGGCCAATCTTTCTTTGTTAAAGATTATCCTATCTTTTCCAACTCCAAGTGCTCTGGATGCCAATTCTTTTTTCTTATTTAGTTGCATTATTTTTCTCTCCTAAGTTTAATATTTTAATTCCCTTTTCTTGAGCCAGTTTAATAACCTCTATTTTCTTTTTAGCACCTATTTTAGCAAGAATTACCGAATTATTTTTACCTACTTTAGACAAATCATAAACATTGTGAACTAAAACAGGGATTTTTCCGTCTACCTTTCCAATTTCTTTTCTAGGTTTCTTAAATCCAATGCTCGGACTCAAAGGATAGCCAAATCTCTTTTCACGCATCTTGCTATGTCTTCCCTTAGGTTTTCTCCACTTGTGCATTTTTTTTCTTCCCTTTCCAAGTTTAGAATGTCTCTTCAAATCCTGCCTCAAAAATTTTCTAGTCATTGCTCTCTCCCAGGTTTACTTGTTATGAATATTCCATCTTGGAAAACTCTTCTATCTCTTTTAGAGATTTTAGTAGCATTCTCAAGATTTGCAGCTGCTTGACCTGTCTTCTCCAAATCTTTACCGCTAAGAATTATTTTCTGTCCATCAATTTTAACATTAACTCCTTCAGGTATGAATGCTTTTCTGCTTATTTTCTCTCCCAAGAAGTTGTTTATCAAAAACTTCCTTCCTTCTAATTTGGTAGTTATAGGAAAATGAACAAAACAGATTTCTAATTCATATTTAAATTCTTGCTCTAACCCAGCAAAAAGGTTCTTGATATGAGCCACAACCGACTTAACTTTTGCTATATCTTTTTTATTGGCTTTCTGAATAGAGAGATTTATTTTTCCAGACTTTAAGCTAACTTTCAAGGTGGGAAAACCTACTTTTTTCTCTAAAAAGTTTCCAGACTTGGATATTTTTAATATATCGTCAGCATAGTCCACATTAACTCCTTCAGGAATTTCCATTTCAGTTTCAAATTTATTTCTCATTAGTAGAAAAAGGAAATTATTCCCCCTCCTATTTTCTTTTCTTCAGCAGCTTGGTGTGTCATGAGGCCTTTACTTGTAGATACTATAACTACTCCAACGCCTCTTCCAGGCAGGTATCTCCTGACATATTTGTCTATATCCCTAGCACCAACTATAAATCTAGGTTTAACTGCTCTACAATAATTTAATTTTCCTATTTCTACAAAAAGATTTTTTCCATCAACTTTATATTCTTTAATATAGCCTTTTAGTTTTCCTATAGCTAAAACATTTAAAAGAAGTTTAGAATGTCTCTTTATTTCCACATTCAGCTTTCCAGCTCTTTGGGCATTCATTATTTCGTTCAACGCATCAGCTAATATATCTTGACTCATTTTCTTCTCCTAACTATACTTGTGAAATCCTATTTCCTCCGCTATTTCTCTAAAGCAATGCCTGCATAAATGCAAGTCATATTGATTAAGATGTGCACCAAATCTTCCACATCTCTTACATTTTCTTCTAGCAATTCCAGTAGTTCTATCTTTTGGTTTATTATGCTTTAAAAACTTCTTGCTTATCGCAGGTTTGTTCTTAATTTGTTTCAATACCTTATTCCAGTCACTTGAGGTCATCAGATAAATGAAGTCTTAAACTTCTCCTCCATGTATTTGATTATTTCCTCTTTACTCACTCTCTGCTTAGAGGGTATTCTACCGCGTTTTATTTTTTTTCTTTTCACTCTAAGACCGGCTCTTTCAAAAGTTACGGATACATTGAAGCCAATAATTCCTATTTCTCTGATATATTCAACACCAGGGATCTCAATGTATTCTTTTATTCCGAAAGAAAATGTGTCTTGACTAACTTGTCTTTTTTTTATCTTATTATCTACCGCACCCAATAATCTTCTTAATAAATCTAAGGCTTTTTGGCCTCTAAGTGTGACTCGCGCTCCAACAGGCATGTCCGGCTTTACATCAAACGCTGGAATTCTAGTCTTAGGTCCTGTCAAAACTATTTGAACTTTCATCCCAGTAATTATTTTGAGTAACTTTGCAGCTTTGTCCAAATCTTTATCAGTAGCACCAGCACTAAGAATCACTTTTGTTATTTTAGGGGATTGCATTATATTTTCACTCATATCGCTATTATGTGCTTAGTTTCAAGCACGACCTCCTTTCCTTGTTGAAGCTTCAAAGAAGCCTTTTTTCCTTCAATATTTTCAATTTTCCCTTTCAGACCATTGCTCTTTCCAGAGACGACAATAACTTCGGCACCCTTTTTCATTTTAATAACTTTTTTAACTTTGTTGGAAAAATCAAGTTCAAGACTATCATTAACAGATATATCTTCTTTAGAAACAATGTTGGTACCATCATGAAGGTTAAGTTGAACAATTCCATTTCTGTTTACTTTTTTAGAGATTACTTTACAAATTCTGCTCTTTTCTTTTATTGGTTCAAATAAATATTTTCCGTGATTATTTATTGTTAATATGTACATATCGCCACATTCCAGAATCTCCAATATTTTTATTGGATATCTTATATCTTTGACAATTTTTCCATTTACTTTTATAAGATTCTTATGTACCAAATGCTTTACTTCTCTAGCAGTCTTACATAATTTAATTACATCTCTTAGCGCCACAACAACAGGGACCGAATTCTTCATGTGACCCTTAGCTCTTGCTATATACTTAGTTCCCTTCCTAGGAAGAGGCATTTTACTGCTTAATTCTGCTCTAGTTAGATGCATTTTTTTTCTCCTGTTTATCGTCTGCTTTTCCTGAGACATTTAGTCTTCGTGAATCTTCCTTGTTCAAAGAAACAATTTTCACTTTGCTAGGGTCAAGACCGACTTCTATTTTGCTTCCATCTTTTTTTGTTCTGTTTATCCCTTCAACATAAATCTTACTTTTTCTAAGATTCACTTTCAAAACCTTGCCCTGTTTTTTAGCAAAGTTTCCTCGCATAATTATTACTTCGTCGCCCTTTTTCACAGGAAGACTTCTCATACCATGCTGTTTTCTTAATTCTGCAGATAAATGGCTGCTTAAAAACTTATGCTTAATATGCAACGGCGAATTGTACCTATATTTTCTCTGTTTTCTAGGTTGAACGCTTGCTTTCCACGAAGATACGAATGAAGATTTCATAATACAAACTGGGCTATCTTTATTATACCCTTCCACCTTTCAGATAAATCTCTTGCGACAGGACCCTTTATTTGAGTGCCTTTAGGATTACCCTTGTCATCTTTCAATAAAGCCACAGCATTATCTTCAAACATAACTCTTTCTCCAGTATTTCTCTTGTAAGGTTTTTTTTGTCTAATAATAACTGCATCAAACACTTGACCTTTCATATCTGGCTTTCCAGCTCGAACAGAAACTTTTACCCAATCTCCAATTTTAGCATATTGCTGTCTTCCTTTGCTTGACTTGCCTCTTTTAACACCAACAATTCTAACTATTCTAGCACCGCTGTTATCAGCAGCTACAACATTACTCCCTATGTTAAGACCCCTGGTTGCTTTTGCAGGTATTGCTTTCATATTATTCTTTCCTCCTGACTATGTCTGTAACTACGAAGTGCATTATTTTACTAAGTGGCCTACATTCTCTTATTCTTACATAATCTCCAACATGCACAGACAAGTTTGAAGGTATCTTTGAATGCAGTTTGGTTTTTTTCTTAGCAAATCTTTCATACTTAGGTATCCTTACAGTTCTTTCAAATTCAACTACTGCCCTCAACCCATGTA
>CAZOGX010000041.1:0-294 GCA_964579805.1 Candidatus Woesearchaeota archaeon
CACCAGCAAACTAATTTTCGGTAGCACCCATGACATATGTCATGTGGCTATACATTGGGTTAAGAAAGATCTTCTTCAGAAACTACTACAAAGTCACCTATTGCTATTATTGAGTTATATGGTACTACTGTTTCTTTATCTTGGTTTATTTCCAAATTAAGGTTTTTTGCATATCCTGTTGGATCTTTTAGTAGAAGCTGTAATAACTCTCCTGTTCTGGTTTCAAAAGAAATATCTTTTACTACTCCAAGACGCTTACCTTCTTTTGTTACAACAAGACGACCCACCACATCT
>CAZOGX010000041.1:304-4901 GCA_964579805.1 Candidatus Woesearchaeota archaeon
TCTTTTAATGGTTTTTTATCTATAGCCATGTCATCTTTAAAGAGGAGGAGTATTTAAAGATTTTTATGATTAGGAGTGAATTAGTTTAATTGGAGGAAGATAATTTTCTAATAAGACCTATAAATAAGTTGGTTGCCTCTTCTGGAGAATGGATAGAGATTATAGGGCGTTCTTGTTGAAAGGTTTCTCTAAATTGAAAAGAGGAAGAATCTATATAAACTAGGCCTTCTCCATCTCCAAAATAAAAAGTAGGCGTGGCTTGTCCCCCCCTAGGCTTTGAACTAGGACATCTTATCACAATTTCCCCCACTACTCTTTTCATTCCATTGGCGACTAGTGGATCTTCTAAAACGGTTCGTCCTAGATAAACTCCTAATATTCCTCTCCTTAGAAAGGGATTAGTTAAAGATATTCCATCCCCGTAGTCTGAGTCTATTCTTCCCGTATGTCTTTCTACTGCTTTCCTGAACCTCTCAGAAACATCTTCAAGTCTTGGAGATTCTGTTCTTGGAAATAAATCAGAAATACTTAATAAAGGAATTTTGTCTCTCTCCTCAACCGAGTATAGTCCTTGATCATGCTCATTTTTTAAGGCAAATGGTTCTTGACTTCCAAATAGTTTAACTATTTGATTATAAGCGTATTCTAATCGTCTTTTGTTACTCATTAAAGTTAATTATAGAGTTTATTTTTAAACCTTTGGTTTGTTACTATTTATAAGTAGTTTGCGGTTTGAAGGTGCCTTTGGCGAGTATACCTCCCTCTCACCCCTTGGTTTCTTCTGGAGAATGGAGGAAGGTTTAAATAGGGAATTTAGGATTTGGTTTCCTTTATTTTTGTTTTTAAATATTTATATTATATATTATATATATTATATAAGATATATCCCAATATATATCTTTAGATTAGTTACTTTTTTAATTTTATATTATATTTACTTTGGAAAAGAAATATTTGAGATTTTACTTTTTTGGAGTGGAAACGAGGGTGTGGGGGTCAATATTATTATTTGTCATTAAAAATTGTTTTTCATTCGGAATAATTGTTTTTTCCAAGAGAAATGTAGGTTTGAGAATAGATAAGTTTATATTAAGTGTTAGTTTTAGTCAAATTGGTGAAAAAAATGGGTGTTAAGCTTGATAAAATCTTTGATAATATTTCAGCTAATAACATTTTTAAGAATAAATCCGTATTACAGGTTAATTATACGCCGGATACAATTCCTCATAGAGACCAGCTTATAGAGTCTGTCGCATCTATTCTTGCTCCTTCTTTGAGGGGTGAAAAAGTAAGTAATCTTTTCGTTTATGGTAAAACTGGAACTGGGAAGACTCTTTCAGTACAATATGTTAGTCAAGAGTTATTGAGAAGATTAAATGAAGCTGGAAAAGATAATTTAAGGGTTGTTTATGTTAATTGCAAACTTAGAAAGGTAGCTGATACAGAATATAGGATTGTTGCTGAAATCATTTCTGCCTTAGGAGGAAGTGTACCTTCTACAGGATTGCCCACAGATGCAGTTTATAATAAGTTTGTGGATATTATAGACGAAAAAAAACAGATGATTTTAATCATTTTAGATGAAATTGATCAGGCTGTTAAGAAGATATCGGATAGTTTTCTTTATACTTTAACTAGATTAAATTCAGAATTGAAAAATGCTCAAATAAGCCTTGTGGGGATAAGCAACGATATTACTTTTATGGATGATTTAGATCCTAGAGTCCGAAGTTCTTTAGGTGAAGAGGAGCTTGTATTTCCACCTTATAATGCTTTACAATTGCAGGACATTTTAAGAGAGAGATCTGAACAGGCTTTTGCAGAAGGAGTTTTAGAGGAAGGCGTTCTTGCTAAGTGTGCAGCCTTTGCAGCTAGAGAACACGGAGATGCTAGAAGAGCATTAGATTTGTTGAGAGTTGCTGGAGAATTAGCAGAACGAGATGGAAAGAAGAGAGTCACATTAGAATATATAGATCAGGCAAATAAGAAAATAGAGAGGGATAAAATGTTGGACATCATTGAGAATGAACCTAAGCAATTTCAACTTGTTCTTTTGTCTATTATGCAGTTAGGAGATTCAAATAAAACGGATAAAATTTTTACAGGAGACATTTTTAACAAATATCAAGAAATTTGTGAGAAGACTAAAAACGAAGTGCTTACACAACGCAGAGTTTCAGATATTATTGCTGAATTTGATATGCTCGGACTTATCAATGCTAAAGTTGTGAGCAAAGGAAGACAAGGAAGGACTAGAGAGATAAAACTTTCTCTGCCATCTAACGTTCTAGAACAGGCAAGAGAAATCTTGCACGATTCTCTAAAGATATAAGATGGATGAAGAAATATTGAAAATAATTAGAGAAAAAGGGCTATTACTTGAAAAGAGATTATATGACTTAATTGAGGGATGTAAAGATTTAGGTAGCGCTAAAATTCTTTTAGAGGGTTTGCAAAAAGCCTCTGGACAGAAGATAATTACTCTTTCTTCGTTGAGTAAGAATTATGAATTTGTTGGAGAAATAGTAAAGGACCTTCCCGGAGAATTAAAACAAGAGGTAAATAAACTTTTTGTAAAATTAGGTGTTAGTTTAGAGTTAAAATCTGAGAAAACAATTATTGATAAAGAGAGCAAGGTAAAAGACTCGTTAGACAAAGAAAAATATCGGGTTTTTTATTCCGTGCATGATAATAATAAGAAAATAGAAGTTTCAGATTTCGTAGGCCATTTTAGAGCAAGATATCAACAATTACAGCATATCTTGATGCAAAGACCAGGCATGGATAAACTTTCTTCAATTAATAAAATACCTACAGGAAGTAGGCAGAGTTTTACGATCATAGGGATGGTTAGCGAAAAGAGGCTTACAAAAAACAAAAACTTAATTATTGTTTTTGAAGATCTGACTGGAAAAATAAATGCTCTCGTTAAGGCAGGGAGCGATAGTTTCCATAGTGCGAATGAATTACAATTAGACGATGTTGTTGCCGTGAAATGCTCTGGTGATAGGGAGATGGTTTTTGTTCATGAGGTTTTTTATCCAGATAGCTTTGTAAATGAAAAAACTAAATTTGAGGAAGATATATGCGTGGCTTTTGTTTCGGATATTCATGCTGGCAGTAAAAAGCATCTTGGTAAAGAGTTTGAGAAATTTTTAGAATGGATAAATAGCGAGGATGAACTTGCTAAAAAAATAAAATATCTTTTTTTTGTCGGAGATAATGTCGATGGTGTAGGGGTATTTCCTGGACAAGAGGCATTATTGAGCCTTACAGACTTAAAGGAACAATATAATCTTTTAGGAAGTTATTTAGAAAAAATTCCCAGAAGGATAACTATGTTCATGTGTCCAGGTCAGCACGATTCCGTTAGGGTTCCAGAACCCCAACCAGTTATAGACAATAAATATGGAAGTAAATTGTATGAAATATCTAATCTGGTTTTAGTTTCAAACCCTACAATGATTAAACTTTTGGAAAAAGATAAAGAATTTAAGATTTTTATGTATCACGGAGCAAGCATACACACTTTGATAAATAATATTGATGAACTTAGAGCAATCAAAGCACATAGATGTCCTGCTAAAGCTGTAAGGCACATGTTAAAAAGAAGACACGTTGCTCCTACGCATTCTTCCGTAGTCTATGTTCCAAATGCTGAAAAAGACCCGTTGGTTATTTCTGAAACACCAGACATTTTTTGCACAGGAGAAGTTCATAGACTCGATATTGAGAGGTATAATGGGACGCTGATAATTACTGGTAGTTGCTGGCAAGCTCAAACAGATTTTGAAGAAAAAGTTGGAAATATTCCAGATCCCTGCAAAGTTCCAGTTTTTAATTTAAAAACTCACGAACTCAAAGTATTAGATTTTGGAGGTGAAGAATGAACATAAATCAATATTTTGAGGAGATAGAGGCTGAAGTTAAAAGAAATTATAGATCTGCAGAAGAAGCTAGAAGCAAAGGATTTGATCCAGTATCTAGTGTTGAAGTACCAGTTGCAACTTCCTTAGCTGAAAGAGTAGTCGGATTAGTTTCTGTTCTTTATCCGCAAGTTAATGATCCTAAAATTGTTAAAAGAATACTTGATTTAGAGAAAAAATATGGGCCTTTAGATCCAGCAATTGCATTGACTATTTCAGAGGAGATTGCAAAAGAGAAGTTTTGTAAGTTCTCAAGTCATTTGGAAGCTATAGAAGCAGGGATAAGAGTAGCAATTGGATATTTAACTTTGGGATATGTCTCTTCTCCTATTGAAGGCTTTATTCAGCTAAAACTTAGTAAAACTCGCGAGGGTAAAGATTATTTTGCACCTTTTTATTCCGGCCCGATAAGATCTGCAGGCGGAACTGAAGCAGCATTTTCTCTTGTTGTGGTAGATTATCTTAGAGAATTATTTGGATATGAGCGATATGATCCTAGCGAAGATGAAATTAAGAGAGGAGTACATGAATGCTATGAATACCATGAAAGAGTAAATAACTTACAATATCTTCCTTCAGAACAGGAATTAGATTTTCTTATGAGGAATTTACCCGTTCAGCTTTCTGGAGACCCTAGCGAAGACAAGGAAGTTTATAATTATAAAGATCTA
>CAZOGX010000042.1:0-1339 GCA_964579805.1 Candidatus Woesearchaeota archaeon
AATTATGAACACTTACAAAAAAATAAGAAGAATGAAGAGGTTAAGGTTCCAGACAATAGAGTTAGAATTGTAGAAAAGAAATATCCTAAAATTCCTGCTAACTATAATCCATATGTTAAAAAAAATATATTGCCTAACGTAACACAAAGAAATATGGCGAGTAAAGATCATTCGCAACAGACATATATGAATCTTGGAAAGCTAACTGTTCTATTAAGAGATCCGAGAGTTGAAAGTATAGAGTGTCCCGGGCCCCAAAAAGAAATAATAGTTAGGAAAGAAGGTATAATTCAGAGAACAAATCTCTCTCTATCAAACGAGGAAATAAATTTGATAATAAATGAGTTTGCCTCAAAAACTAGAATTCCCTTAATTGAAGGAGTTTTCAAGGCAGCCTTAGACAATCTGATTATGACTGCAATAACTTCAGAATTTGTAGAAACGAGGTTTGTAATATACAAAAAAAGCCCATTTCAAAGACTATCTTGAACAAAAATTCTTTCAAACATAAAAAACAATATGAATAGCAGAGCGAACGCTATCCAAGAGATTAGTGCGAAAATATGAGCATATGATTCTTTTACAGAAACGCAGGATTTATAGCAAACGCCTCCGCAATCAATATCTTCTTCCTGAGCATCTAAAATAGTGTTATAACAAGAATCTTTCTCAAAATCATCAGAAGACTCCTGAATATTGCCCTGTGAAAAGGTAATATCTACAAAATTTTGAGCCCTAACTACTATTGAGGCAACTACGTCTTGTGTTTCACCATCTACTACTCTCGCACTCTTTATCTGAAAATCTGAAGGGGTTTCTTGAGAAGAAACAGTCAAAGATATATCCTTTCCCAGAGAACAAGATTCACTCTTTTTTGAAATAGGAGGACAAGAAGGATTATCAGATATACAGAAGCCTTTTTCAGTACCTCCAGCTAAGTTATCTCGTGAAAAGGAGTCTGTCAAAGAGTCATAAATACAAGCACTATAGCTTTCACAAAGACTACTTTGTTTACATTCTGCAGACAAATCCTGATAGTCTACATCAACTTTAATATCAATTAAAGCGTCTCCCAAAACTTTTTCAGAAGCAGAGCGATCACTAGTAACTATATCATAAGAAGATTTTGAACTTGAAGAAACATCAGTCTTAAATTTTATTAAATCTAAAAGGCCGTCGTTATCTACATCATAAGAAACAAATGGGATATCAGAACCGTCAGGAGATTTGACGGACAATTTCTCAGAAGAATCTGCGTTAATTCCTTTAAGGCTACTGACAAAAGTAACCCCGGAATAAGAATTTTTTGATTTAACATACCATTCATACTCTCTTACAA
>CAZOGX010000042.1:1349-4700 GCA_964579805.1 Candidatus Woesearchaeota archaeon
GTTGACAACCACTACTTTTTTTCCCATGTTAAAACTCAATGCCCTCTCTTCTGAGACGTAAGGCCCTTGAGAAAGAAAGGTAATCAAATAATCTCCAGCCATAGGTTTGTTTATCACTATTTCTCTGCCTCCCGGTTGGGAAATAGCTCCTTGGACTTGATCAATTACAGAAATCCTCACATCAGTAGCTTGTCCTCCAGCAACATTAACATGGCTGGAACCCGGAGGGACAAAAATCTTTATTTTCTCTATTTTTACTCCTTCATTGACTCTTATAGGAAGAGTGAATTCAACAGGTTGCCCAGCTAAAGGAGAAGTTGTGCTTTGAAATGGGTGGTCCACTATTACTAGAGGTTCAGAGTTATCTAAGACTACCGCACCTTCTGGAGGGGGCTCTATTTCAACTCTAACATTAGGATCGCCAAAATAAAACCGCTCCATAGTATCTAAGGCTAAAATTCTAACTGGCTCCCTGTTTATTAGCATTCCAGTATAAGAAGAATCAAAAACAAAAAAGGAATAGGAAAAAGAAACCAATAGTCCTAAAAACAACAAAACTAGCAAAGATTTTTTAAAATACATAATAAAAAATGCTAAAACAAGTATATAAATTTAAAGGGAATACTTAAATAAAGCCACCGCCAATTAATTCTATGAAAAAGACTTGGGTAATAAGTTTAGGCGGAAGCACAATAATACCAGAAGAGATAAATTTTAACTTCCTAGATAAGTTTAAAAAAACATTAAAAAAACATTCTGGAAAAAATAGATTTGTCATCGTCTGTGGTGGAGGCTCAATAGCAAGAAAATACATAAAAGCACTCAAAGAACAAGGAAAGAATGAAAAAGAACAATCCTTGGCTGGCATAAGGGCGACTAGAATGAATGCTTTATTTATGATGCAACTATTCGGTAAAGAAGCGAATGACTATCTACCAAAAGACATGAAAGATGTAAAGGACCTTCTCAAAAAAAACAATTTCGTCTTCTGCGGGGCATTACGCTACGCGCCTGACGAAACCTCTGACGGCACTGCTGCAAAACTAGCTAAAATTCTATATTCGGATTTTATAAACATCACTAACATCAAGGGATTATTTTCCGACAACCCATTAAAAAACAAAAAAGCAAGGTTTATCCCAAAAATATCTTGGAAAGAATTTGAAAAAATGGCCCTAAAAATACCTTATAAACCAGGACAGCACTTCGTTCTTGATCAAAATGCATCAACAATCATAAGGGAAAACAAAATAAGGACGTATATAATTGGAAACGAAGTTAAAAATCTGGACTGCTTGCTAAGAGGTAAAAGATTTACTGGAACTACAATTGAAGGTTAAAAATGGAAATACTGACAGAGCCTAATATTGAAAAAACGAAAAAACTAATAAAGGAAACAAAAAGGCCTTTAGCCGTAACTGGAAGAGACAACCATTATAACAAAAAAATTATTGAATATGGTAATTTTGATGTTCTCCTCTCTCCTGAAACAAATGCTCAAGATTCTAATTTAAGGCAGGTAAACTCTGGGCTAAACCCTTTTATTGCAAGAACCGCTAACAAAAAAGGAATAGCAATAGGCATAGACCTTGATATGGTTAAAAAAGAGCCTAAAGAAAGGAAAGGGGTTTTTTTATCAAAAATAATTCAAAATATCAAGATTTGTAGAAAAACAGGGACAAAGATAGGAGTAAAATCAAAGAACAAAAAAGAAGCATTTAATTTTATTCTTTCATTAGGAGCTTCAACTAAGCAAGCCAAAGAAGCGTTATATTTTTAACCGCTACAAACCATAGAGATATTGAAAAAATGGAAAAAATAATTGAATCCCTTTCGCCCTTAGAAAAAAAGATTGTTCCGTTCCTCAACCTAGAATTTGATCAAATAATTGAAAAATCAGGGCTTGATTTTGTAAGCGTTGTTCGTGCTATGCAGTTTTTAGAAAATAAAGGGATTCTAAAGATGAACGAAATAAAAAAAAGTGTAATTAATCTAGGAACAAACGGATTATATTACAAGAAAAACCACCTTCCCGAAAGGAAGCTGTTATTATTATTAGAAAAAAGCAATCATATAACTATTGAAGAAGCACAAAAGGTTTCAAAACTCACTCCAAACGAATTCAAGGCAGCTCTCGGAGTGCTAAAAAAGAAAAATCTAATCAATCTATCTAATGGAAAAATTTCTTTAGCAACTAGTAAAGAAGAAATTATTAGAATATTTGCTGAAGAGAAACTAATAGACTCTTTACCAAGAGACCTGGATTCTCTTTCTGCTGAAGAAAAAGAGTCTCTTGAGAACTTAAAATCCAGAAAAGAAATAGTAGAAGTTGCTGAAGAAAAAAATATTTCCTATTCTTTAACAGAGTTAGGCAAAAGTATAGCAGGTAAAAAAATAAGTTCCGATTTAATAGAAGAAATAACTCCTGAAATAATAAAATCTGGAACAAAAGGAAAAAAATTTAGGAGATACGATTTAAACGCTCCAGTTCCAAGACTAAATGGCGGGAAAAAACATTTTGTAAACCAATCAATAGAATACGTTAAGGAAATTTGGACCAATATGGGCTTCAAAGAGATGGATGGAAATCTGATAGACACGTCATTCTGGATATTTGACGCTTTATTTACTCCTCAAGACCACCCAGCTAGAGAAATGCAAGACACATTCTTCATAAAGGGAATAAGAGGGAAATTACCTAATAAGGAAATATTTGATAAAATAAAAGAAGTTCATGAGAAAGGGCTAGAAAAAAGCAAGGGATGGAATTACAAATGGTCTGAAGAAGAAGCAAGAAAAATAGCATTGAGAACCCACACAACTAACCTTTCAGTTAGACAGATATCTAAAATAGACAAAAAAGATTTACCGCTAAAGTATTTTGCAATCGGCAAAGTGTTCAGAAACGAGACTCTAGATTGGAACCATTCATTTGAATTCTATCAGACAGAAGGAATAGTGATAGACAGAAACGCTAATTTTAGACAACTCCTAGGATACCTAAAACTGTTCTATAATAAAATGGGTTTTGAAAAAATAAGATTCAGACCAAGTTTTTTTGCTTATACAGAGCCATCGGTAGAGATAGAAGTATTTCATCCAGAAAAAAAAGTGTGGCTTGAACTTGGAGGAGCAGGCATATTTAGGCCAGAAGTAACAAAACCTCTTTTGGGAGAGACTATTCCAATACTTGCATGGGGGCAAGGATTTGATAGGATAATTATGGATTATTATGCGATAAAAGACTTAAGAGAAATGTATGCTAATAATCTAAAGAATCTAAGAGAAAAAAAGGTCTGGAAGAGATAACATGGCTAAAATAAGAATTTTAAGAACCGAGATTGAAAAATA
>CAZOGX010000043.1:0-4699 GCA_964579805.1 Candidatus Woesearchaeota archaeon
ATGAGCTAGAAATAGAAATATTTCCTAATAGACCAGATCTTCTGTCAATACATGGATTAGTAAGAGCTATAAACACGTATACAGGTAAGAATAAAGGTCTCAAAAAATATAAGGTTAATCCTCCGGAAAAGAGATCATTAGTGAAAATAGATAAAAGAGTAAAAGCAATCAGACCCTACGCTGTATGTGCTATAATTAAGGGTCTATCTCTTGACGAGTCAAAACTAAAAGAGATAATTTCATTACAAGAAAAACTCCATGCAACCATTGGAAGAAAAAGAGAAAAAGTGGCAATAGGGATATATCCTCTAGATAAAATTTCTTTTCCAATTACATACACTTCAAAAAAACCTTCAGAAATAAAATTTATACCTTTAGGCGAAAAAAAAGAGATGACTTCAACACAAATATTAAGGTCTCACAAGACAGGCATAGAATATGGAAAGATACTTGATAAATCAGAAGAATACCCGTTATTTGTAGACTCTACTGGAAAAATACTATCTATGCCTCCCATAATAAACAGCGAATCTATTGGAAAAGTGTCTGAATCTACAAAAAATCTTTTTATTGAATGCTCTGGAACAGACATAAGCTATCTAGAAAAAACCCTTAACATACTAGTAACGACTCTTGCAGAAATGGGGGGCTCTATCTTCCAAGTAGAAATATCAGACGGAAACAAGATCTTAACCCCTAATCTTTCCCCTTCTAAGGTAAAAATTTCATTGGAAAATACCAACAAGCTACTTGGTCTCAATTTAAAAGAAAAAGATCTTGAAAACCTATTACCTTTGATGGGTTATGAATATAAAAAAGGATATGTGACAGTTCCTGCATGGAGAATAGACATTCTAAGCGAAGTAGATCTGATAGAAGACGTGGCTATTGCATATGGTTATGATAAAATAAATCCAGACTACACCCAAATAGGTTCAATTGGTGAAATGAACAAGAATAGCAGTTTAAAAAGAAGAATTTCTGAAACCCTTATAGGTTTGGGTCTTGAAGAAATCTCATCTCTTCACTTGATAAAAAAAGAAGAGGCTCTGCTAATGAAAATAAAACGCCCTATAGAAGTTGAAAACTCAAAAACAGAATACAAAATTCTAAGACCTAATCTGTTAATACCTACATTAAGAACTTTATCTGAAAATAAAGATAACGAATATCCTCAAAATACTTTTGAAATCGGAAAAATCTTTAAAACAGATGAAAAATCAGAAACAGGTATTTCAGAACAGACAAACTTAATAATCTCTCTCTGTCCTGGAAATTTCACTCAAGCAAAACAACATCTTGAAGCAATAAAAAAAGCCCTCAATTTCGGATATGTTTTGGAAGATTCATCTAGAGAAGGATTCATAGAAGGAAGAACTGGAGCAATAATGCTAGAAGGCAAAAAAATAGGATATATAGGCGAGATTAATCCAAACATTCTTAGGGAATGGGGAATAAAAATGCCTGTATCTTCAATAGAAATAAACCTTACAGAATTATTGAACAAAATTTAACCAAGATATGCTCTCTCTACTTTGTCAGAAGAGGTCCTATTCCAGTTCTTCTCCATCATTGAAATAACCTTCCTCATAAAAGGCTTCATTTCATTCCAAACAGACAAAATAGAAGATATAAAATCGGCTTCATTTTTTTCATTGTAATCTATTTCTAGCTTCAATCCTACAATTTCCAGCTTTATGAATTCAGAGTATGCTTTCTCAACAGCGCTTTTATCTTCAGCAGAAACGTTTTTAACGAAAAAAAGAAACGCTGGAGGTGCTTGAGAAGGGTTTATAATCATTTCAAAAAACTGAATATACTTTAGAATCTTATCCATCATTACTTTTCTGACAGACCTTAACAGACAATCGCTGTCTCTTTCTATTCTATCTATCTCAAACTCCTGATTAACCTCTTTAAATGATGGTAAAGAGTATTTCTTAGCCAATAAATCATACTTAGCCTTAAGTTCTTGAAGTTCCATAGATGCTAAGCAATAAAAAGAGTATATAAAATATACTAAAATAAAAAATAAAAGGTTTTACCAGTCCTCGTCTTCTTCAGACTCTTCGTCTTCGTCGTCAGACTCTTCGTCTTCCTCGAAGTCCTCGTCTTCCATGTTTTTCTTTTTATCCATAGAAACCTCCATTTAGTTCCGCCCAGAAAATTATCAGCATATATAAAGATTACTAACCATCGTATAAGGACAAAATACATAATGAAAGATATTAAAAACCCATTAATGAGAACTTAAGCTCTTATTGGCTTTGAAACTAGCTAATCTCGCAACTAATTATAAAGAATGAAATAGCTTATCTAGATTTCTATTTTGACCTGCAAGTCCATATTTGTACTGCATAAGAATTAGGATTATGAGGTTCTGTTCTAACCTTATAGGTTAAATTTGTTTTTGGATCTCTACTAGCATCCATCTGTTCTACGACAGTCGTGGGGAAAAAGGCTTCAGCAATTGGCGTATGCATATTTAATTGTAAAATTCTATTAGCTACACCGACACCAGTTGTTCCCTCAACAATTTCATATAATCCAACTTCTGATCCATCCCTCTCGTTCTGACCAACAATACCAGTTATATGTCTAACCACATCATTTCCAAATTGATCTTTTCCTTTTAGCCCAACTACAATTTCAAGTCAGATATACTCTCTGAACTCATGGAGCGGAGGACTAATACGTCTTTGAAGAAGTCTTGAATTGGTTCTTATTTCCATAAATATAATCTACAGGAGGGGTTTTTAATTATTATTACACAACAATTCAACTAGTTGAATTGTTGATATTAGTCTTTAACAAAATTGTTTAAAGTCTTAGTTATCTTTTTTTGAGTTTCTTTGTCTGAATAAGTAGAAAGAAAGACTTTGTCCTTTCCAAAAATAACAACCACTTGATTTCCCTTTTCTTCGAACTCGTATCTTTGATCCGTATAAGGGCGAGTTTTAACTTTTATGTCGTCTTCCTCGTCGAACATAGGCTCATTATGAATTGCGTCTAAAGGTCTTCCGAAAGCATCCCAAATGATTTGTGGAAAGCGTAATTCTTTTAGCAATGCTCTGACAACTTCAAAAATTTCTTGAACCTTAGGAAAAGTGTAGTAACTATAGGTGTCAGATTTTCCAACCGCTAATAGCTTAATTTTTACCATACTACTCGAACTTTCTAAGGCTTAAAAATGTTCATTAATGAACATTTTTGCTCTGTTTTTCTTAATATAAGCCTCCGGCGAGAATTGAACTCGCGACCTTTTCCTTACCAAGGAAACGCTCTACCACTGAGCCACGGAGGCACAACTAAATTTATAAGAAATATATTAAAAAGCTATCTATCGCCCAAATAAGAAGAATCATCAAATTCTGGATAAGCCTCTGGCTGTGGAAGCCACTCAACCTTAATAACATAAGAAGTTACAGAAAAAATATTTTTTGCTAGGCTTTCAATCCAAGAAGCATACTTAACCCCAAATTCCTTTAAATTTCCGTCATCAGCGAGAGCAAGGTTGTAGTTTCCTACAATGAAAAAAGCACCTATAAGAAAAAACTTTATTATAAAAAGAAGAACCCTCATCCTGTTATATTGCCTCTCCAGTCAGTGCCTATAACTTGTCCTGCAATAGTAGAAGCATTGTCAAAAAAGCTACCAAGCCATATAAAATAAATCTTGACAGCACTCATCACTCCTTCAAGACTTCCAGAATCAACTTGCGGTAAAGTAAGGACATATCCAAAGCTGACTATAAAGAAAAGAACTATCATCCAAACAGCAAAAGTCCAAGTCTTTCCCCATTTCATTCCGGTGCTTCTATAAATAATAAAAAACCCTATTGCTATCAAAACAACTATTGCCCAGTTTACCATCTTATTCAATATAGAATAAGTTATCTTCTATAAAAGCCTTTCTCTCAAACGTCTATTTCAAAAAATAAACACAACACTTTTAAACTAATTTTCAATTTCAATGTGTATAGCCCCATAGTATAGTGGTCAAGTATACGGGCCTCTGGCGCCCGGGACCCCGGTTCGAATCCGGGTGGGGCTATAAGAAATGAAAGACGCATTTAGACTCATAGACAGATGGCTGAAGCACCAAGTATATCTTAATGAGATTCCTGGTCTCTCCATTGGAATAATCAAGGGAGACAAACTAGTATTTGAGAGATACTATGGTTTTCAAGATGTAGAAAATAAAAAAAGAACTCAGGAAAAAACTCTATACAGGATAGCCTCTATCTCCAAGTTCTTTACAGCTATTACTATAATGCAACTAGTTGAAAAAAAGAAATTGTTCTTAAATGACAAAGCAAGTAAGTTCTTAGACTGGTTTAGTTATGAATCGGATAAAAACCTAGAAAAAATAACAATTAAACAGCTCTTAACTCACTCCGCTAGAATAAAAAGAGATGGAGATTTTCCATATTGGACCAATGAGATATTTCCATCTTTAGAAGAAATAAAAAATTCATTCAAAAATAAGCAAACTATAGAGATTCAGAAGCAATTCAAATATTCCAATTTTGGATATGCAATACTTGGGGAAATAATCTCAAGAGTATCAGGAGAAGAATATGGAGAGTTTGTTGAAAAAAACATTTTGCAAGCTCTAGATTTAAAAAACACTTTTGTCGATTTTGATAAAGAAGCTGAACTCAACCGCGTTAATATTGATATTGCCGATTATAAGCGCC
>CAZOGX010000044.1:0-4486 GCA_964579805.1 Candidatus Woesearchaeota archaeon
CAAAATTCATTACTTATAATCTCTCCAAGTGTGCTCGCACTTAGTACATCTATAAAATTTGGTTTCTGATTCATCTGATGCTCTAGTTTGTAAAGTCCAGAAATAAGCCTTCATGTTTTTACAATCTTTATTAGTGCACTTCATATCAACGATGGGATAAGTATTCAAATCTTTCTCATTAACTACTGCTATTTTTCCGCCCTTTTCAACTTTTTCAGAGGCTTGAATCTTTACAGAACCTTTAACTTTATAACCGCACTTAGCACAACTACCCTTTCCATCCTGAACAAGGACTACACTTCCACACTTAGAGCAAAATTCCATATAATACTCCTAAAAATATTCAATCTATAAGCATAAGAAGTATATTAATGTTTCTATCTGCAAAACCCTTTTTCGCCATTACCCTTTAACGCCTCAAAAAATATGAGTTTAAGCCATCCAACCCCCGGAATCCTTAAAACTGCTTTTCCTATAACATCCTCGTCGGATATATCCATTTCCTGCGAGAGCTGATCAAAGTTCTTATCGCCCTTTGTGCTTAAAGGAAAATCTGAAACTATTCTATGTATTAAAGGATATTTAAAAGAAGATTGGAAAATAATCACATCTCCTACGGAATAATCTCCTCTTCCGCTAACAAGCACTATATCTCCTTTATTTAATCCGTTAGTAAAATGAAAAGATTCAAAGTCTTCCTTGTCTATTTTTTTGTTTTCATACCATAAACCATTTTGTTCCCACCAAGAATCAAAATCAGAGCCATGATACATTGAACAAGATTCCACGACGACTAAAGGAAGAGGAGTAGCCAAAAGAAACGATAACAAAGGGAAAAAAATCAATTTTATAATTACAAAAGCCAAAATTAATGAAACTATCCAGCTTTGCCAGCTGTCCTCCCTTAAGAAATTCCAGAATTTTTTTAAAAAATTAACTGCATCCATTTAACATACAAGAAAAAGATGTTTTTAAATTAAAGGTTTTTCGAAGGGATTAGTTCCCGATTCAAAACAGAATAAATAAAAAGCATATATTGGAAAATAGAAATATTTATAAATAGAGGTATACACTTCAAGTATATACAAAAAGAATACACATGACAGACATATTTGACACAACAATTTTGTGTAAGAGATGCGGAATAGAAATGAAGCCATTAATTGTTAGAAAGTCAGGAGCAGAACTTAGAGCAGTCAAGTGTTCTAAATGTCAAGACCAAGTAATACACCCTGCCGACCTTAACGCCTTAGAAGATTTCAACAATATAAAGGGGAAAACTTTCAATGTTAAACTAAGGATGGTTGGAAACAGCCACGCAATAAGCATTCCTAAAGAGATAGTTGACTTCATAAAACATCAAGAAAAAATGATGGATGACATGGTAAAACTATGTTTTGAAGACATGCACAGACTAAGCATTAACTTTGGGAAAGTAGACCTCGAAGACTTTAATGAAGAAAAAGAAGAAAACCAATTCAGACAAAGAAGGAGATTTTTAGATGGCAGATAAACCAAAATTTGTAAAATTAAAAGTTCTGGAAGCTTTACAAGATGATGCATATAAAGGAATAGCTAGAATAGATACCGAAGTTATGCAAGCTCTTGATTTAAAGAGGGGAGATATTGTTACAATTGAAGGTGCAAGAGAAACCGTAGCAATAGTAGATCGTTCGTATCCTGCAGATATTGGAGAGGGGATAATAAGAATAGATGGTCTAACAAGAAAAAATGCAAAAGCAAGTATAGGAGAAAAAGTAATAATAAAAAAAGCTAATATAAAGCCTGCTAAAAAAATAACTATTGCTCCCGCACAACAAGGAATAATGGTTCAAGGAGATCCAGAGATATTCAAGAACGGGTTGTTAGGAAGAGCATTGTCTAAAGGAGACTTAATATCTCTTGGTGGTGTCCAAAGAAGGAGAGACCTAATGGGAGATATGGATGAAATATTTGGAGATATACATGAACTCTTTGGTCAAAGCTTTGGATTTTCAGGATTTCAACATATAAGATTTACAGTAGTTTCTACAAATCCTTCTCAAGCAGTAATAGTAACTGAAGATACAGAAGTAGTGGTGAATCAAAAGTCAGTTCCTATTTCAGAGGAAAACGTTCCAGAAGTAACCTATGAAGATATAGGCGGTTTATCAGAAGAAATGAAAAAAGTCAGAGAGATGGTTGAACTCCCTCTAAAACATCCAGAAGTATTTGATAAATTGGGAATAGAACCTCCAAAGGGAGTTCTTCTACATGGTCCTCCAGGAACTGGTAAAACCTTGCTTGCAAAAGCAGTAGCCAATGAGTCGGAAGCTAATTTCATGTTATTAAATGGTCCAGAGATAATGTCAAAATTCTACGGAGAGTCAGAGAAAAAAATAAGAGACTTATTCGCTGAAGCAGAAAAAAATGCTCCCTCAATTATATTCATTGATGAAATAGATGCGATAGCTCCAAAAAGAGAAGATGTTCAAGGAGAGGTTGAAAGGCGTGTTGTTTCTCAACTATTGACAATGATGGACGGACTAAATTCAAGAGGAAGGGTAGTAGTAATTGGAGCAACAAATAGACCAAACTCGATTGATCCTGCATTAAGAAGGCCTGGAAGATTTGACAGAGAACTTGAAATATCCGTTCCTGACAAAAAAGGAAGATTGAATATTCTGAAAATTCATACTAGAAATATGCCTATAGACCATTGGGAGAACCTTGTGGCTACAAAGATATTAAAGAAAAAAATAAACTCTTATCAAACAGAAACGAATAGTAAAATAAAAGAAATAGATACTAAAAGAGAAGATTTATCTAAAGAACTAATTATCTTAAGAGAGGAATTTAATAAAAATTTAGAAGAATTAAAAGAGTTGGAACGTAAGAAAAGAAACCAACCTGATAATGTAGTTGATAAGGTACTTTATAATATAGGTCTAAAACAAGACCAACTAGTTAAGATAGAAGATAAAATCAATAAAAATGAAGATAAGATATCAAAAATAAAATCCGACATTAAAGCATTAGAGAGAAATATAGAGATAATAAATAAAAGAAAAGAAGAAATATCTAAAAAAAATGATTTGTTGGATAGAATAGTTAAGGAACTCAGACAATTAGAAAAAGTCAAAATAAAATACTCAAGAGAAGATTCAAGAATCCATTTCATTGATAAAGAAATAAATAAAATAGATAATGAAGTCTCGGAAATAATTGGAGATTTTGAGAATTCCAAATTAGTATCTAATGATTTTTATGATGAGGTCAGAACTGAATCCGTGGTTCACTTATTGGATTTCCTAGCTGCAAAAACTCACGGCTTTGTTGGAGCAGACCTATCTTCGTTAGCTAAAGAGGCTGCTATGAATGTCCTAAGAAAAATAATGCCTGATATAAAAATGGAAGATGATGAAGAAATCCCTAGTGAAGTTTTAGATAAAATGATAATAGCTAAAGATGATTTTGAAGAAGCCCTAAAAGTTGTTAGACCAAGTGCAATGAGAGAAGTCTTAGTTGAAACTCCGAACGTTACTTGGAACGATATAGGGGGTCTAGAAAGTACAAAACAATCTTTAAGAGAGGCAGTTGAATGGCCTCTAAAACACAGGGAAAGTTTTGAGAGACTTGGAATAAAGCCGCCAAAAGGAATTCTCCTTTATGGTCCTCCAGGAACTGGTAAAACCTTGCTTGCAAAAGCGGTGGCGAAAGAATCTGAAGCTAATTTCATACAAGTAAAAGGTCCATCATTATTAAGTATGTGGGTTGGAAAGTCAGAAGAAGGCGTAAGGAAAATATTTGAAAGAGCTAGACAAGTTTCTCCTTGCGTAATTTTCTTTGATGAGATAGATGCCTTAGCAGGAAAAAGAGGAATGGAAACAGGAACAAAAGTTACAGAAAGAGTTCTAAACCAAATGTTGGCAGAAATGGATGGAATAGAAGATCTAAAAAACGTAGTGGTGATAGCTGCAACCAATCGTCCAGATATGCTTGACTCTGCGCTTCTTAGGCCTGGAAGATTTGACAGAATAATCCTTGTGGATGTTCCTGACAAAGAAAGTAGAAAGAAGATACTTGAAGTTCATACTAAAAACACTCCTCTAGACAAAGACATAAAAATTGAAAATCTAGTAACTAAGACAGAAGGGTTTGTAGGTGCAGACATAGAAAATCTGATAAGAGAAGCAGCACTAATTACTCTAAAGAGAGATATGAACGCCAAGACTGTGGCTATGAAAGACTTTGATGAAGCTATGCTAAAAATAAAGCCTTCAGTTTCAGAGGAAACTGCAAAGAGATATAAGAAAATAGAAGAGTATTATCTGAAAAAAGCTAAATCAGGCGGAATAGAACTTGGACCGGTCTATACTGGATAATTTAACCTTTCGCTTTTCTGTTAAAAAGTTTCTTACTACTCTATAGACTAAATAAAAGATTGTTGCGCTGATAATAGTAACGACTATCCAATAAATTACTTTAAACAAAGTAATTGAATCAC
>CAZOGX010000045.1:0-464 GCA_964579805.1 Candidatus Woesearchaeota archaeon
ATTCCGGCGAAGTGTTTGATTCTTCTATGCACGGAAACCACTCCCACCCTTTAGAATTTGTAGTTGGTCAAGGAATGGTCATAAAAGGTTTTGATGATGCAGTTCTTGATATGACTGAAGATGAAGAAAAAGAGTTTTCAATAGAGCCTAATGAAGCATATGGAGAAAGAAGGGAAGAGCTTAAGCAAAAAGTTCCTAGAAATGTCCTTCCAAAAGAGCAAGAACCTAAGGTAGGGATGACCCTTGTGGTAGGCACTCCAGATGGTCATCAGATACCTGTACAGATAGTTGATGTGGATAAAGATAACGTAACTTTGGATTTGAATCATCCACTTGCTGGAAAAAGATTACATTTTAAGATAAAACTTGTTGAAATAGAATCAACTAACAAAGGGAGAAATTAGATTAATAACGGCAAGGAGGGCAACATGGAAAGACGATTTGGCGGTAACCGTGAAGGCGGT
>CAZOGX010000045.1:501-4086 GCA_964579805.1 Candidatus Woesearchaeota archaeon
ATGCACAAAGCTACTTGTGATGAATGCAAGCAAGAATGTGAAGTTCCTTTCAAACCTAACAAGGACAAGCCAGTTTACTGCAAAGATTGCTATAAGAAGAGGAAAGGATTCTAATCCTTAATAGCATAAATAATTTTTATTTTTTTATTATTTTAGATTTTTTGTCTAGGGCATTGATATTAAATATTCCTAGAGCATCTTCGCTGGGAGTAAAGGCATTGCGATATAAAAGATTAAGCAAAAAATATTTTTATTTCTTCTTCATCAAAGCATACTTACCTGCTCCGAAAATTGATAGAAGCACTAAAGTTACTAATATTAGCGTGTCTCTTTCTGAACCTGCTCCGATTCCTCTAGGATACTGAACTCCCAATAGGGCAACTAATATCACTATAATTAGGGGATAAGTGGTGTATGGAAAACCAAATCCGATTAATACTAAAAATCCAAAGATGACTTCTACTAAACCAACTATAAGTCCTACAAAAGAAGGTAAACCAAGAAGTTCAGGCATGCCCGTTATCTTAGGCCATCCGTGAATTATGAATATCAAACCTATGACTATTCTTACTAATAATAAGCTGAGAGACTGCAATTTCCCTTTTTCCATCCTATGTTTTAGAAAAAAGAGTTTATAAATTCTTTTCACCTTTATTTTACATGAAAAAGTGGATTCAGAAAGCTTTGAAAGGACATGGTTCTGTTCACAAACAGCTTGGGATTCCAAATGATAAAAAGATTCCTTCTTCTTTGCTAAATAGAATAATAAAAGCTAAGGCTGGAGATACTATCAAGAACCCTAGTAAAATGGGAAAGAGAAATATAAAAGTCACTAGGCTTCTTGAAAGGCGTGCTATTCTTGCTAAGAATTTGAAGAATATTAAGAGATAATTTTTTCTAGAAAGTTATTTAAATAATTTATATCTCGGCTTTAAATGCAACCAATACAAGTTCTTCATGGAGTAGCTATTCCTGACAGATTTCATGGCGATATAGACCAAGCAGGACTATATGTGGCTGGTTTTCTTTATGCGAAAAGTGAGACAAAAATAATTGAAGATAATTCTATTCCTCAAGAAGTCCGTGATATTTGGAAAAGGGTGGGAGACCCAAATATCTATAATAATGTTCGTGACCCTTCTCTTAAACCATATTTAGAAGGTTTTATTGTTGGTGGTGGAGGTTTGGGAAGCACGCCTCTTGAACAGAGACGGCGCCCTAGCACGAGAAGAGATGATAATAGAAAAAGAGGCAGGGAATAATTAGTTCGGATAAGGTATAAACACGAATAGAAATCTTTAAATACTAATTAGTTCTAATTAGTTCTAATGGATATAACAACAATTACTCTGGATAAGGAAGTAAAGAGAAAACTTGAGAAACTAAAGCGCTATGACCGAGAGCCACTCAATGAGGTTTTAAGCAGATTGCTTTCGCATAGTAGCTCTAAGGCAAGTGCTAACCACAAAGGTTTGACTGAGACAATTAATGTACTGTCAGACCCAGGTATAATGCGTAGCTTGGCGAAAAGCCTTGACGATCTTAAGAAAGGAAAAACTTATTCTATAGATGAGGTTTAAATGTCTTTATCAGTTAGATTCACTGAAGAAGGAAAGAGAACTCTACATGAACTCCACATTGGGGTTCAGAAGGAAATTAAAAGCTCCCTGAAGAATTTAGCTGAAGATTTAGAGCGGGGTAGCGCTCTTGTTGGGAGGCTATCTGGATTTTACAGCTTACATGTTGGTAAATATCGAGTAATTTACACCTTAGAAAAAAACAACACTTTGATGGTGCATTATAACGGACATAGAAAAGATGTTTATGGGGAGTTTGAAGAAAACTTAGACTTCGGATAAGGTATATTAAATGAACTTTCAGCCTTTAATGATTTTAATTTCTCCAGTAGTCAGATATATCCTTTCCATTCTTCTTTACATTGAATCTCGAATTTTTCAAATGGATTTTTCGATTCTAATGGAAAAAATAAAGATCTGTTCACGTATTCTCTAGAATCAAGATGGGCTAATAAATTGGCTATAAAATATGCGAAGCTCAAGTTTTCAAGATTATAACCTTTTAATGAAAAAGGCTTGTGGTCCCACCAAACATGAAGGAACTTTTCATTCCCCAGAGCCATATTACTTACCTTCTTAAAAATTGAACAGTCAGTTAAATTGAAGTAATCTCCCAAGGAATTTTCTAACGCTTGAAAACTTAGTTCACATTCATAACAAAATATCCCATTAAAGATCTTGTCATTTCGCGCAATAGTTTCAATTTTTTTAGCATTTTCTTCTGAAGTTTTAATAAACTCTTTAAGATCTGAACTGCTATTTATTGAAGATTTAACTTCGATTATTGCCTTGACTATGTTTGCTGGAACTATAACAAGATCTCCTTCTGAAAATAAAACTGGGGAATTATCATTATAAATTATAATATCTATTTGTTTAGTTAGTTCTCTCTTAGGATTTATTACAAAACCAGAGCCTATTGAATAATTTTTTGGTAAAAAGCGAGAAATGACATTTTTTAAAACGGCTTCTCTATATCTTCCCTCTTCCCCCCAGTGAGCGTCACCGATTAAACTTCTAACTCTATCTTTCACTGCTATTAATTCCTTGTTTAAAGAGGAATAAAATTTTTTAAAATCTTGATCAACCATTTTTTGACTATCTCTTTTTACCTTTCCAGTTATATAAAAACCTTCTTAATCTACCTCATCCTTATAATTTTATGAAAATTAAAGATTTACCTGAATCCTCAAAGCCTAGAGAAAGATTTCTAAAACATGGTCCAGAGGCTCTAAGCGACGCTGAACTTTTTGCGATAATTCTAAGAACCGGAACTCAAGGAGAGAACATAATAGAATTATCAAACAAACTAATAAGTCAATTTGGACTTAAAAATTTATTCGATAAGTCGTTGAAAGAGCTTCAACAGATTAAAGGAATTGGCCCAAATAAAGCTATGCAGATTCTTGCGATGGCTGAATTAGGAGAAAGGTATAACCAATCTAAAAATAATATTAAAAAAATTAGTTCAGCAGAAGATGTTTTCAAACTATTCCATGGAAAACTAAAAAATAAGAAACAAGAGCATTTCTATATGTTAATGCTTAACACTAAAAATCATATAATCGCTGAAGAACTAATCTCTAAAGGAGTACTAGACTCTGTTTTGTTAGAACCAAGAGAAGTCTTTCGTCCAGCTATACGGAACTCTTCATCAAAAATAATAATTATCCATAATCACCCTAGTGGTGACCCTACTCCTTCAGAAGAAGACTTAGAGATCACAAAAAGGCTTATGGATGCAGGAAAAGTCTTGAATATTGGAGTATTAGACCATATTATAATTGGAAATGGTAGTTATTGGAACTTTAGCTCTAGCAGAAAAGTTTAAAGGACCTAAGCCCATAGCTTTTTAATGAATATTGATAAAATAAAGACTGCCTTTAAGGTTGCAGATGTCCTTCTTGACAAAGACCATGGAATAAGACATATAAAATTTGTTTTTTTAAATGAACTCTTTGATGAAAAAGGAAATAAAATAGATAAAAAAATTCTTAGTGATAACGCT
>CAZOGX010000045.1:4096-4424 GCA_964579805.1 Candidatus Woesearchaeota archaeon
ATCGTTGTAGATGATAAAGTTATGAAAATTGGAGGGTCTCAATGTAAGGGGGGAATAAGGAACACCCTATCGTTTTATCAGGGAGGTATGCAAGGAGGACCAAGCATCAGGACTTACGGCATCCATATACTCCTTAAAGAAGAACTTGAAAAAGGAAAAAAAGTAGAAGTTTTTATGATAAATTCTCAAAAAACCAAAATGAAAGTTAAGGGTTTATTTAATGAGGGAGAGATGGAAGTTTCCGCCTTTAAAGATATGGAAGATAAATGTAAACAGGATTATGTACAAGAAGAAGGCTCTTACCCGCCCTGGAATCTTCAAGAGAAGG
>CAZOGX010000046.1:0-2787 GCA_964579805.1 Candidatus Woesearchaeota archaeon
TGAAGTGTAACCTCTATAGAACAAGGTTATAAGAACATCTTCTCCATCAAACCCATCCATAAAAGTAACTATTCTTGAAGTTTATAATTTTAATGTTAGAAATTTTCCTCAACCATTTTCTTTATATTTGAAATATCTAAAGCACCAGTATGTCTATCAACAATCTCTCCATCTTTAAAAAAGATAGTTGTTGGTATGCTCATCACATCATATCTTCCAGCTAGTTCACTTTCACTATCAACATCCACTTTCGCGAATTTAACATTTTTTATTTCTTCTGAAGCTTTTTGGAAGTGAGGAGCCATAATCTTGCAAGGACCACACCAATCAGCATAAAAATCAACAATAACATTGCCGTTGGAAACAAAAGAATCGAACTTATTTTCGTTAAGAATGTGTATTTTGTCACCCATTCCAGAAATCTGTAATTACTATTAATAAATCTTTTGATTTTAGTTTAATCGACGGGAATATGGCTTTCTCTTCTTCTTTCTTCCAAATTTTTATTATTTCTAATTGATTGATAGACTTTTATTCCTGCGAAAGTAGCACCTCCAACTAAAAGACCTCCAAGAGAAATCAAGTTTGGAAGAACTTCTTGATCATAAAAGCCCCTACTAACTGACTCAAGAGCATACCAAGTTCCTCTTTGATCAAGTAAAGAGACGCAACTAGATATTGTAGCCACGCCTAAAGAGACATATTTTATTCTATTTAATAAATTCATTACGAAATTTTATTTAGATCATTTATAAACATTGTTCCTTAACCCATAAGGGTATTTTTTAGTAAACAAGGCTCTAACTGGTGCAGGCATTTCCCAAGGGCTTCCACTATTTCTTCTATCAAGAACAACTCCATAAGCAACAATTTGCGCTTCCGTTGGAGCAATTATTTTAGTAGCCTCTTTAAGACTTCCTCCACTTGTAAGAACATCGTCAACAATAATTACTCTATCTTCTGATGAAGGAATAGCCCCTTCCATTATTTTTGCAAGCCCATGTTCTTTTTCTTTATTTCTTAATGAACACAAAGATAAATCGTGTCTTAAAGATAAAGCAGTGGCCAAGGGAATTCCTCCATGACCTAGCCCTACAACATGAGTAGGAGAATATCTGGTCAACTTCTTATATATTTCATCAGCAAATCCTCTTAAAATTTTAGGATTTCCAAAAAGAGATTTAATATCGTAATAATGATCACTTCGCTGACCACTTCTTAAAGTCACTTCTATCCTTATCATTGCTCCACGGACAGCATTAAACAATTCTTTTGAATTCATTTTATCTCCAAAAATAGGTAAATGGAGATATATTTAAACTAATCTTAAGAAACTTTGTAATGATATTACCTGCAGATTTAGAAAATAGAAAAGAACCCCCACAACTAATTAGAATTTTAACAGGGATAGGACTCACTGCACCACATAGAAGAGATTTGAGAAAATTGAAAGTCCTAGGAAGGAGATTGGATGATATTTTCACATCTAGCGGAATAAGCTCACATGGTTCAATGTTAGAATTGTATTTTATTTATAAAGGCTATCTGGAAGTAGGATTCGATAATCATCTTTATTTAACAGAAAAAGGAATGTTAAGAGCAGGCGTTCTTCCAGAAGAGGTTAAAAGATCTCCAACCATTGAACAAGTTACCAATTCTTTAGCAAGAAGAGTTCATGGCGCACAATTCTCTCTAGAATATTCGCAATCTAGGTGATTTTCATATATTCTATTTTTTTAACACGCATCCTAAGAATCTCAAGCAATTTCAATAATTGATTCTTAGTTTTTAAATTAAGCTTTTCAATTATTGGAGAGTTATCTAAGACATTTAAATCAGGATTTAACTTGATAATATTTTTTATCATATAAATATCAAAAATATTTTCTTTAGTAAACAATAATTCATGAATCAATCCATAAGTTACTCTTACTTTTTCCTCATTATGTAATAAATAGATAACTTCTAAAAATTCTTCAATTTTATTCCCCGCAACCGCCTCTCGTTGTCTGCTTACACGAAGTGCAAACCATTGCACAGTTACCCAATCTCTTTGCAGGACCACCACAAATAGGACAGACAAGCCCTTCATTAGCATCGCTAAGCTTTGAATCAGAGTAATCCTCGGAGTCATCTTCTTTATTTTTTCCAAAATCTGTAAGTTGTGCCTGTTCTTCAGATTCAGTTTCAAGAACAGGGATTTCAATTTGCATCTTTCCCGAACTTTCTCCAAAAGTAGCAAGCATAAACTGAGCAACATAATCCACTATTGAAGAAGCAGTTCTTATTGAGGATCTCTTCTTGTCCAAATCTCCTCCAAAAGAATTTTTTACAAATCCTGCCGGTTCAAATTTTTCATGCCTAAATTTACTGAATAATTCTATTACTGGGACACCATACTGCAAGTTATAAGAGACTGACCTTGCCCAAGCATCCATAAGCCCTCTAATTGTTGATCCTTGCTTGGACATGTTAACAAATATTTCTCCAGGTCTTCCATCATCATAAAGACCTACCATTAAGTATCCTTTATGCCCAGCGATTTCAAATCTATGAGTTATTGATCTTCTTGTTTGAGGCAAGTCTAATTGTTTTTTATTCACAACAGAGATTTCCTTCTTCTTGACCATTTCTCCTTCGGTCTTTTGAGTGTTAAGAGGCTGAGATCTTTTGCTATTTTCTCTATATATTGCAACGGCTTTCAATCCTTGCTCCCACGCATAAACATAAGCATCCATTATATCATCTACTGTTGAATGTTCAGGCATATTTACCGTCTTGCTAATT
>CAZOGX010000046.1:2797-4236 GCA_964579805.1 Candidatus Woesearchaeota archaeon
TGATGAACAAATCTCTTTCCCTTAGCAGCCTTGAAGGCACAATCAAAAACAGCGAGATGTTCTTCTTTTACATTCGGAGCACCTTCAATAGTATCATTTTCATCAATATATTTTATAATCTCTTTTATTTCAGTTTCAGCATAGCCTAGCTTTCTAAGAGCCATAGGAACAGACCTATTAACTATCTTAAGCATCCCTCCTCCAGACATAACTTTATACTTCACAAGAGCAATATCAGGTTCTATTCCTGTTGTATCACAGTCCATCATAAAAGCAATTGTTCCTGTCGGAGCCAAAACAGTCATTTGTGAATTCCTAAATCCATACTTTTTACCTAACTCATAAGCAACGCTTCATTAACTAAGTATCTTAAATCGGATGGAATCACATTTACATTTATATCCTTAACATGGTCTCTGTGCATCTTTATCACTTCCAACATAGACTCTTCATTTTCTTTATATCTTGGGAATGGTCCAACGTGAGAAGCGAGTTCTGCAGAAATCTTGTAAGCCTCTCCGCACATTATAGCAGTTATTGCTGCAGCAACTGCTCTTCCAGAATCAGAATCATAAGGAAGTCCAAGAGACATAAGCAATGCTCCGAGGTTTGCATACCCGAGCCCAAGAGGTCTAAAATCACGGGAATTTCTAGCTATTTTTTCAGTTGGATAAGATGAACCATCTACTGCTAAGTCCATAGATATTGAAAAATACTTAATAGTATTCTTGAACTTTTCAACATCAAATTTTCCGTCATCCGTTCTGAATTTCATCAAATTTATTGAAGCAAGATTACATGCACTATCATCTAAAAACATATACTCTGAACAATTATGAACAGTCATCCCATTTGCAACAAACGAATGAGTCATTGGCTCAGTTAAATCATAAACTCTTTCCTCACCTAAGTATTCAAGAGAGTTAACAGCATCAATTGGATTATCATTGTAGGTTTCTATTTCTTGATTCAATCTCTTGAGTTTAGCCGACTTTGGAGACTCTGGCATAAATCCTATGAGATTTTCAAATTTAATTCTTCCAGACTTGGATATTCTAAGAGAGTGGATTTCTTTTACGTCGTATTCTTTCAGCTCCCCTTTGCCATCAGGTAACAATGCTTTTGTTTTTCCAGCTCTTCTATTTTTATATATCTTGCTTTTTATCCCAAAACCAGATAATAATATTTGAACATCTTTTAATAGCTGAAGACTTGTAGAATCTAAAGAAATATATTGAGACTTTTCTCCATAGTTTGCTACTGTTCCATCAGCAGTAAAAAGACCCTGTAAAATATATTTGTGATGACCCAGTGTCAACCCAAAAAGCTTATCAGAGATGCATTTTTGATGACTAAGCGAAGACAGATCTAAATTCTCTCTGAATTTATTTATTAGCAAATTATTAGTTATTACATATTTTCCTGAAGTATCTGTTAGC
>CAZOGX010000047.1:0-3511 GCA_964579805.1 Candidatus Woesearchaeota archaeon
AGCCATAGATGAAAGAACTGCAAGATTAATCTCTGAAAAGCCAGAAAACCTTATTAATCTTATGTCAAAAAAACTGCACAAAAAAGTATCTCTTGTTAATCCCGAAATCAGAAAACTAAAAAATCTTAGATTTATTAGATCTCCTGAGCTGGCTTATGTTGCGTTTAAAAAAGATCTTTCAGACTTAAAAGGAAGAAAAGCTTTAGAAGCCTTGATTTATGCAACAAAATTCAAAGGTTCCTCAATAAGCTTTGAGGAAATTGAAGAATTGAAAAAGTTGTAAAGTTATTTTTGAATAAATGGACCCGAAGGGAATCGAACCCCTAACTTCTGCTTGCTCCAATTTTCTGGAGGCAGATATTATACCACTTAACTACGGATCCATAATCTGAAGTAGTTTTATACTATTCAGGCTCTTAAATACAAATACCTTATTTTTTCCCATTAAAAAACTATCTCTTTTTGCCAAATAAGGGCAAAACCCATCAGCCTATACGCTCCTAAAGAAAGCTTGCCTTAGGAACGTTTTAAATCTTTTCTCAAATACTCAACAAAGAAAATTTATATACTATTTAAGCCAGAGATTGTGATGAAAAAGAGAAAGGATTCTTCTGCAAAAAAAATGGCTAAAAATGAAGAAAACCTAGATAAAAAAGTTTCAATAATTCTAAGGCTAGTTATTGCAAGTCTTATAATCCTTATTTTAATTTTGTCCCTTCTATGGATGAACGGCGTCTCAATAACAGGGAAGGCTTGGTTTGGGGAACCTGAAAGAACAATCGGAATTACAGGGGCAAAAAGCGTAGGAGGATCACATACAAATGCTCCAAGAATAGATGCTGAAACTGTATCGTCAGGAACAAAAAGCATAGGAGATGCAAGCCTAGACATATCCGATATATCAAATATAATAATACAAGATACAAATCTAGACATCACGGAAAAAACAAAATATCTTGCCGAGATAGAAAAAAAATATAATGAGATAAATACTAGATATCAAGAGATAAAGAGTCTTGCGGAAAAAAACCCTTCAATAACAAGCATTCAGAATAATAAAAAGGAAGCTGAAGAAATAATAGATGTTACAAAAAAAGCTATAATTGCTGGAGTAACGAGCGCTTACTATGAAGACTTAAACAACCAAATAAGCACAAATGACGCAGACATAAAAGCCGACTTAGAATTGGATATGTCTGAAATAATCCAAGATGTTGAAGAAAAGATAGAAGGAAAAGAACTAACCATCACATATAAACAAGGCAAGGCAATTGCCAAAAAAAATATTAGGACTCCAGTCAAATGGGAAATAGAAATAGAAATTAAGCAAGAAATAACACAGCCGTTTGAAGTTATATTAGATAAACATCAAATAACAAGGAATCTAAAAATAGAAAAGTATGGGGGTTCGCAAGTAAGTGCTGAATACGCAGAAAAGTCAATCAAAAACACATTAGGAAGAAAAAAAGCTGGACCTATTTCATTAACGTTTAATGAAGGAGCAAAAGTTGGAAAATATCTAGTTACCTATCAGACTCCAGGACCATTGGTGAAAGAGCTTGAAATTGATAACTCAAAAAAAGAAATAACATTTAAGGTAAGTTCAATTGACAAGAATATAGACACTCACTACAAGAATGTTGTTTTTGAGATAGAGTTAGAAAAAGACATGCCTAAACTGGAAAGTGCATACTCAATAACATTAAACTCTGGACTAGAAACGCAATTGAAAATAACAAATAAAGACAATAAATATTTCTTGCAAATGAATCTACCTTCTCTCTCCGAACAAGATGGAATTATAAAAATAATTAGAGATGCCTATTTAATGGACTCCTCAAGAAATAAGATAATAGGAAATGTCTTCAAACAAACAAACTTGCTAGACAAAGAAGAAGCAAATCCTAAAAATAACGAATTTGTAAGAGCGATATTTTCAGAAGAAATAGACGAGCTAAGGATGTTTATAAGGAACGACCCTGAAGAAGAAGCACCAAGAGTTGAAATATATGAAGAGGGAACAAATGAAAAAATAGCCGAACTAACAAAAGAAACATTAATAGATAACAACTATAACTTAATCTCTCTTCCTATAAGAGAAGGAAGGACATCGGTTGACCTAAAAATAATTGGTAATAACTTATTGATAAATCATCTAGTTGCGACAAAAAGAGAGTTCATACCACCACAGTGTTCTGATGGAATTGATAATGATAATGATGGACTGATTGATTATCCTAATGACCCTGGATGTCTCTCACCGGAAGATAATGATGAATCTAACCCAATAACTCAATGTTCGGATGGGATAGATAATGATGGGGATGGATGGATTGACTTAATGGATATAGGGTGTAGAAATTCAAGATAATGATAATGATGGTTTGATAGATGGATACGATGCCGGATGTTCTAGTCCAAGAGGATATACAGAATTAACTCATTGTCAAGACGGAATTGATAATGACAATGATGGTTTGATAGATTCTGAAGACCCTAGTTGTTGGGAAAGCTATGATCCTATAAACAAACCTTATAATCCCCAGAAAAAATATGAAAATGAATCAACTTCGCAGTGTCAGGATGGGATAGATAATGATAATGATGGTTTGATAGACTTGTTAGATGATGACTGTGAAGGAAATCCCTTAAAGTATATAGAATCAGGAACTTTTGGAGTAAAATCTGACCGAGATAAAGACGGAATTTTTGATGATGGTGATTCATCTGGAATAATAGGAGATAATATATGCAAGAATGGACAAATAGATAATTGCGATGACAATTGTCTTTCTGTATATAATCCTGGACAAGAGGATTCAAATAATGACGGAATAGGAAATGCTTGTGAATACTTTTCAAGAGGAGACTCTTTTACTAGATCAAGAAATTCAGGAAGCAATGCTGGACAAGATAGTAAAAATACTGGAACAAAATACACTATAGAAAATTTTGGAGGGAAGTTTTTAACTAACAGTTTTGCTGAAATGATAGTTAGAGAAGGAGATGTTATAGGGTTCGCAACTGAAAAACAAGAGTACCAAATAGAAGTCAATGAGATAGTAAATATTGAACCAATAAGAATAACCTTGTCTGTTCATTCAGGGACTACTGAAGTAGGCTCAATATTTCTTGGGGATTTAAGAACATTCAATCTTGGAAATGAGGAAAAAGACTTTTTAACAATAAAACTAGATGGGGTAGAAGAAAGTGAAGAAGATAAAAAAGGGTATATTACCCTCGCACTCTTGCCTAGAGAAGAAAGTAGCCAGGGTGTAACAAATGAACTCATTAACTTTTTGTCAGACAAATCTAGTAAAGCAATAGTGCTTGATGAAGGGCCTATATCTAGCAACATAAATAGGAGAGTAATAGGAATTATACTTGTGGTAATCCTTGTCATCACAATAGCAGGATACACAATTATGAGAAATATAAAAAAAAGAAGACATCAAGGCTTATAAAATAACTTAGACTATGTAGTATATGGGTAAGAAAGGAGCACTTCCAA
>CAZOGX010000047.1:3521-3959 GCA_964579805.1 Candidatus Woesearchaeota archaeon
AATTTCTTCCAAAATCAAAAAAATCTGAAAAACTTGAAGACAAAATTTTACAAAACCTAATTGACCTTCAGAAAGTGCATACAAATCTTGCAGAAAAATTTGAATCTCTGTCAAACCAAATTTCAAGCCTGTTAGCCCTATTTGAGATTACAGCAAAGAGTTTCGTAAGACAGCCAGAAATGCAATCTAACGAAAAAGATAAAGAATTTTTAGATAAAATAGACAAATTGCTGGAACAAAACAAGACAATTGCTAAAGGTATGACTCTTATGGAACAAAAAATGCGAGAGAAACTATATGGCCCCATAAATCATCCTCAAGAAAACAGATTTTCTAAGATATAATGGCTTCAAAATATCCCATTGCAGAAAAGTTCTTAAATAAGTTTGTAGCAGAACTGATAAATAATTTTTCAGAAGATAAAAATTTAATAAATTA
>CAZOGX010000048.1:0-3829 GCA_964579805.1 Candidatus Woesearchaeota archaeon
TTCTTGATGTTAAATAAGGCTAGAGTAAAGATTATAAACTAATTCGGACTTTATTCTTTAATGAAGAGAAAAAATTTATTTCCTGTATTGATTATTTTATTGTTGGTCGTTTTATTTGGTTCATATTATTTATTTTCTGATAACTCTCGCTATGAAACTATTGATCTTAGTCCGACTTTAAGCGAGGGTGAATTGTCTGGGGGAGATATATGCAAAGATAAATCTGTTGAGGCAGGTGTCTGTGTTGGAACTAAATATTGTGAATGTTCTAGTTCTGCAACTGGAAACTTCATTGTTCCTCCTGAAGCCAATGGTGAGTGTCCTAAATATGGTGGTGGAATCGCCTGTTCTTTAGAGATAGTACCTGACGAAAATGCTCCTGACGGGATTCCTTTTTCATGCCACATTGTTAGAAGATATGCCAGCCAAAATCTTGACTATTGTGACTCTGGATGTTACGAATTAGCAGTGGATGTTGAATTTAGGGAACCACAACCTGGTTGTTGTGAGGTTAGAATGATAAGGGATTGCACCCATAATCCGGATGAAATAGCTTAACTATTTCAAACTAAAATAATGCTTCTCTAAATTAATTTTTCCGTTTTTAATCACTATTCCTTCTTTTTCCAATAGTTTTATTTTGTTTTTTATGCCTGATGCGAAACCAACTAAACTTCCGTCGCTTCCCACTACTCTGTGGCAAGGCACTTTCGGAGCGTAAGGATTTTTGTTCATTGCATTTCCAACTGCACGATATGCCTTGGTATTTAGGGCTTCCGCTAATTGTTTGTATGTAACCACTTTTCCTTTTGGGACTTTTCTCAGTAAAGAATAACAGCGTTCGTTGAATAATGGCTTTTTCATAAACTTATTTCTGCCTTAAACCTTTTATACATTACGAAAGATTTAAGTATTACAAATATTACAAATATTACATGGACGAGAACATTTCCTTGAGAGTTGGAAAAGATATCAAAGAGAAAATGAGAATGCATCGCCAGATTAATTGGAGTGCAATAGTTAGAAGAACTCTTACAGAAGAGCTTGAAAAAATGCGCTACATGGATAAAAAAAGAGCTCTTAGGGCGGCTCAAGATTCAGATAAACTTAGGAAATCTGGAGTCTTTGATGGGGGCAAAACAGGAACTCAAATAATAAGAGAATGGAGAGACAAAAGAAGATAATAGATGCTTCAATCATTGTAAAATGGTTTGCTAATGAAGATGGAAGCGATAAAGCAATAAAATTAAGAGACCAACATATTAGTGAAGAGCTAACATTAATTGTCCCTGAATTTGTTTTCTTGGAAGTTTTAAATGCCCTTAAATATAAAAAAGTAAAAAAAGAATACTTAGAGAAAGCGAGTAAAGACTTTTTGGATTTTCAATTGGAAGTGGTTCATCTTGATGAATTTTTGTTAAAAAAAGCAATAGGCATATCAATTGAATATGACCTGTCAATATATGATAGCGTTTATGCTTCTCTTGCACAGATTCACGGAACTCAATTGATAACTGAAGATGATAAATTGCTTAAATTTCCAAATGCACTTTCTCTGAAGAAAGTTTAATCATTTCGCAACCTCTCCCGTTTTCATATACCACATTAACAAATCTAACTTCGCACTTGAGATATTTAGTTTTTCTGCAATTTCATTGAATTTGCTTTCTATTTCAAGATACTTTTTTTTGTTTAACGAAGTTGGTTTTTCTATAATTTTGTGTTCGTGCATTAAATTTAAAATATGCCTGTCTAATATTGCTAGATTTCTTGAGCCCGTATTCCTAAGGAAATGAGATGCTTCTTTCATACCAAGTCCTTTAATATTTTTCACAATGAAATCTCTTGCTTCCTGCTCTTCTTTGCCTTTCAGTATTTTCTTGATATCTGAAAATTCTCTTGCCTTAACTATATATCTTGCTTTGTTATTATGAAAACGATGTTTATTTTCTTTTATTATATTGGCTAATTCCGTCTGAGACTTTGTGAGAAAACCTTCTGGTCCTAAGACTTGTTGAATCTTATCTCCAGTTTTTTGTTTGGCGTTTGCTGTGAGTATGCAAAAACATAGCTCTGAAAACCATTCTTTTTCTGATTTTTTATGAAAAGAGGAGAATTCATACAGCCTTTGCTCTATAACCTCTTTAATATTTGAGTTTTGTAGTTTTTTTATTTTTTTTAATAGAGATTGCATAAATTGACTGAACAATAAGAATATAAATATCTGACTATTCTTTTATTTATGAACAAACGACTTATTATTGCTACCTTGGTAATTGGGATTGTTCTATTCTTAGTTAGTATTCCTCTTTCTAGAGAAGACGCGAGACCTGCTGATGGAGATCTTGAAGTCGGTTTTCCTTTACCATTTTATTTCGTTGGCTCTGGATTTAATGTTGAAAGAGAGGTTTATACTACGCTTGACTATAAGGCATTAGCTATCGACTTATTGTTTTTCTTACTTGTTGGATTGGTTTTAAGTTTGGTGTATGAGAAAGTTAGGAGAAAATAATTAAAGTTTGTTCTGAAAATATTAGATGATCTTCTTTATTCCAGAAATATCATCAAAGCCATTACAGCTATTCCTGCTGAAAAGGCAAGGAATTGAAGAATTGCTTTCTTTATTGTAAATTCTTTATGCAGTTCTGGAATTAAGTCGCTTCCTGCAATATATATGAATCCGCCTATAGCTATTGGAACTATAAAGAGTTCTATGTTTTCTACATATGAAGATGCGAGAAGAGCAATTACTGCTCCTAAAATAGCTCCTAGTGCTGAAAGGAAATTAACTCCGAGAGCCTTTGCCTTTGAAAATCCTCCGTGGAGAAGAACTCCGAAATCTCCTATCTCTTGAGGAATTTCATGTAATGCTACTGCAATTGTTGTAGCTATCCCAACAGGTATGCTTACTATGTAACTTGCTCCTATAATCAAGCCGTCTATGAAATTGTGTATTCCATCTCCTATTAAATTCATTATTGCAAACGGGTGTGTGTGCTCCTTGCTTATTGGAATGTGGCAGTGTTGCCAGTGTATTACTTTCTCAAGGATGAAGAAAGCTCCAATTCCTCCTAGAATTAAAAAAGATATTTTTAAAGAAAACTCTCCTGTCTCTTCAATTAATTCTGGAAGAAGATGAATGAATGCGTCTCCAAATAACGCTCCTGCCGAGAAAGCAATTAAGTAAATAAGAAAAGTCTTTAGTTTGTTAGCTTTGATTGATAGTGTTAATACCCCTATGAAAGAAATTAGGCTTACAAGTAAAACGCTTGCGATTGCATAAGTCCATACTTCTAACATCTTGATTTTTAGAATTATTAACTTTTAAACTTTTTGTTAATAACATTTGGAATAATTTATATAGTTTGTTAATAACTTTTTTTTATGGAAATCAAGAAGAATGAGATAATAAGTATGTCTCTCAAACCCGAGATACTTGAAGAAATAGACTCTCTTACTGGGGAGATGGGATTTTCTGGGAGAAGCGAGACTATAAGGGCTGGGATTAAGGCTCTCGTCAATGAAAAGAAAGAGAGACAAAAATTGAAAGGCGAGATAAATGCCTCACTTATTGTTGTGCACGAGCATGCGAAGAATATGGGGAAAATTGCTCATGAAAAACAAGAAGTAATAGTCTCTCACTTACACAATCACCTTGATAATGATAAATGTATAGATATTTTTGTTTTGAAAGGAGATGCTAAAAAAATTAGAATGCTTGTTGAAGACATGCAAAAGAACAAAGGCGTTGAGCAAGTTAAATTGGCAGTGGTTAGTTAGATTTTTAAACATATAATGAATTAATGAACTATGGTAAAGAATGTTTGGC
>CAZOGX010000049.1:0-2701 GCA_964579805.1 Candidatus Woesearchaeota archaeon
TCATTCTTACCATCTTCATGTCTAACCCTTAAATATTTAACAGGTATGTCTAGAAAAAAAATTCTCATGTATTGGAGTAAAATATTCATCTTTTTGTATTTTTTCCTTAACAAATCTAGCAACCTCTCTTAACTTTAATTCAACTTCTTCAGGATTTTTTAAAACTACCTGAATTTCTACTTCCTCATTCATAGAGATTAAAGCACGAAAATACTTATAAAACCTACTCTCCAAACAAAGAAATGGAACAAGAATTCAAAAGACATGTTGCATTCAAAATGCGAATAGGTGACGTGCTTCAAGGAAAGCCGATTCTTGATGCAGACAAATTTCGTTTTCTAGAACTAAATGGTAAGCATATAGCCAGAGTAAATATCATAGCAAATATAATCGATAAATACATCCAAGATGATGAAAAAAAGTTCGGCTCCATAACTTTAGACGATGCGTCGGGTCAGATAAAACTGAAGGTTTTCGGCGAAGACATAGAAAAGTTCACAAATTTTGAGCAGGGAGATACAGTAATGGCTATAGGACTTCTAAGGCAATGGAACAATGAAGTCTATATTCTTCCAGAAATAATAAAGAAAAAACAATCTGAATTTTTAATGATAAGAAAACTGGAAACAGACCTAGAAAAACCAAAAATTATGGATAGTGCGAAATTACTTGAATTAAAAGACAAGTTACTTGAAATGATAAAATCAAAAGAAAGTGAAGGTGGAGCTGAAATTGAGGAAATAATTATGGAGCTCAAATCTTCTCCAGAAACCATAAACCAAGAGATAAAAAGCCTCCTAGAAGATGGAGCTATTTATGAACCTCGCCCAGGTAAATTGAGATATCTAGGATAAACTTTTTTGTCAGGAGGAGTTATCAAACCAGCCACAGACCTAATAATATCATCTATAAAAAACAATAAAATAAAGAGATTAAAAACCTATCTTCTCTTCAACTTCTGAAAGAAACTTTTCTTCTTTCTATTAAGCCTTAAAGCAATCCACACCAAAACGACTAAAACCAAAATTAAAAGCCCAAATCTCCATCCTGTTCCAAAGTTTCTCCAATTCCAAACAGTACCATAGAATACTGCCCAAACTCCCGAAGCAAGCAAAGAGCTTCCAACAGGCTCAACACTCAATATCAAAAAGCCAACTATAAAAGTAAGAATTCCAACTATCAATGAGATTATGAAAACATTTCGCGAGTATTTATCACTAGCATCATTATAATTTATCTGACATTCATCACAATAACCGTCAACAACACATCCATTTTCATCATACTCGTATCTAAACCATCCTCCAGCACTATTACACTCAACAGCCTTATCTTCAACAACTCGATTATAATCGCATTGAACTCCATCCTTAAAAGGAACACTTCTAAAATCGCTCTCGCAATAATCATTCCATTCAGGAGTAGGATAAAAAGCCTGAATTCCTTGCCATAAAGCCAAAGCATAAACTACAACAATGCCTATGCCTAGAACCATATTCTTAACATTCATAAAAGAGAATAGAAAAACACATATTTAAACTATACTACTCTTCCCTCAAGAATAAGATTTCTCCAACCCTTCCTTGTTCTTGTGTAAAAGAAAGTCCTAAATTAGTTATTCCCCTAACATTTATTCCGTCTTCTCTAGCTTTTGAAATGGCTTGACCTCTTAATTCACATATATATCGAGCAGTAACCGATCTACCCTCAATAGTACCTTCAATTCTCCAATCATAAAGAAACTCTCTCACTAAAAATAAAAACAACTAATGTTAATAAATAATGTTATATTCGCATATACAACACGTTTAAAAACACCTAATTTTATCTCTATAAATGAGCTACGAAGAATTATTGGAAAAAGCATACCGAGGCATAAAAGTTGTATCTGGAAGTTCTGAAAGATTTGAAATCCCAAAAGTTAAAGGGCAAATAGAAGGAAAAAACACAATAATAACTAACATAAAGGAAATAGCAGATTCATTAAGAAGACCAATAGAAAGCATCTCTAAGTTTCTCTCTAAAGAGTTAGCTGCACAAGCAAAAATAGAGAATGAACGTCTAGTCTTTAACACAAAATTAAATTCAGGCAAAGTAAACGAAAAGCTTGAAATGTATGTCAAGGACTTCGTTTTGTGTAGTGAATGTAAAAAACCAGATACAGAAATAATCTCTGAAAAAGGTATAAAGTTCAAGCACTGTTTAGCCTGTGGGGCTAAATCCCCAATAAAATCAAGAATCTAATCTTTTTTTCTCAAAATATCTAGAAGGCGAGCCCGTGCTCCTTGCCTGTGTTCTCGATATTTACTATCAATCACTGCAAAAGCATTCTGTAATCTCTCTTGATGAACATCACTACAAAAAGAAGCAACTATGAAGTCATCCGCCCCGCGAGGTTCTGTTATCAGCATATTAGTCCTCGACCTATCATTAAAATAATCTGGTTCCTGCAAAATAGTCTGTCCAATTCTCACAACAAATTGACCTACAGGAACTTTATACGCCCTGACATTATCAGCAAAAACAGAATCAGGAATAATTAAACTAGGATCGATTCCTAAAATTGCCTCAGTAGTTCTTTCAAAAATTTCTTTATCTTGCTCCGAACAATAATTTAACACCAAAGCCTCAAAAAACAACTCAATTTAAATCTTTCCATGAAAAACTTAAAAAATATAGAAATAAAAACCTTTATAACCCC
>CAZOGX010000049.1:2711-3315 GCA_964579805.1 Candidatus Woesearchaeota archaeon
ATGTAAGGAAAAAGTTGATATTAAAAATCCAGTAGAATCTACAACTGCAAAAGGCACCAAAATAGCAAAGGGAAAGTGCCCTAATTGTGGAACAACTGTTTGTAGAATGGGTGGGATTCAAAGATAAAATGGCAAAACAAGAAGTAGAATTTTACGACGTTAAGAGTAAGGACAAATTCAAGACAGTTGACTATAAAATAGTAGATAAAGGCGGTAGATTTTTCGCAGTTGCAAAGTCAAAATCTGGTCCTCACGAATGCTGGAGAGTAGTAAGTAAAGATTTCGCGAGTAAAAATAAGTAATTTTATCATCATTCTAAAGAGAAAATAATTTAAAGCAGTATATTTCTATAAGTTAATGTTTGTAAAAATACATAAATCATATAGAATAGTTGTGGCAATATGTGATGCAGAACTAATAGGTAAAAGGTTTGAGGAAAATTTTGAAAATGGTGTCAAGCAACTGGACATCACGGAATCATTCTTTAAAGGAGAGCAGGTCAACCATGAAAAAATTATGCACATAATCAAAACTCAATCAAAAGAGGACGCCACATTTAACATAGTTGGAGAGAAAGCCATCAAAGCAGCACTAGAATCCGGGT
>CAZOGX010000050.1:0-1708 GCA_964579805.1 Candidatus Woesearchaeota archaeon
CAACTCTCTCCGAGCTAAAGTCATGCTCTGTAACGAGTATCCTCTTTATCTCCGACTCATTTATTTTAGGAAATACAATTTTTTCTCTCTTAACATTAGGTTTCTTAAAAAGCTCAAAAACCGTTTTCCAGTCAAAATCCAATTTTCCATGTCGCTCTTCAACAGCTTCAAAAATAGAAACTGGATATTTTCTTTCCTTAACTAAAGCAAGAGCTTTCTTAGGCCCTATACCTCTCACACCTCCAGGATTGAAATCTGTCCCAACAAGTATTGCTAAGGAAATAAACTGATCTCCATTTATCCCAAGTTCATTAATTACCTTTTCATATTCAATCATTTCTGGAGCAATGTAAATTTCTCCAGCTCTTGTTTTTCTCTTTCTTGCTAAAGTTAAATTCTGTATCAATCTATTCCCTCCGACAACTAAAGCATCATAGTCTTGTGAAGCCACAGCGTAAGCTTCTCCTGATTTAACTAATTCGGCAGCTTGCATCTCTCCCTCTCCAGGAGCCTGAATAACTGCTATTCCCATCGCTTCCAATAATTCCTTGCTTTCAGCAATCATCTCCGAATTTAGTTTTCCAAGTTGTTTAGCGTATTTCCCCATACCCTCAATATCTTCCTCTTCTAAGGCAGTTCTAAAACCAAGCTCTGCTTTTTCTTTCGCTTCGTATCTCTTCTCTTGAGTTTTCTTCTTTAAAACATCATATTCTCCATCAAAAACGTAAACCAGTTTTATCCCCTCACTCAAAAGAGCAATGTTTCTATAAAATAAACCAGATAAATGAGAAGTTACCCGTCCTTGAGAGTCCATTAGTGGAGTTCCATCAGGCTGACGAATAGAAGAAATAAACTGGTAAATTGCATTGAAGGCATCTACTGCTATTATCTTGTCTTTCAAATCAGAAAATTTAACTTCTTTTCTTGGAACAATATCTCCTATCTGTAAACCCATAATAAAAAGAGAAAAAACAAGATTATATAATTAACTAAAACCCGAAAGTTAATTGTCCCCTTGGTCTCATATAATCTGGAACCTCTCTTGTCCCTGAAACTTGAGTAACAACATTCCTACTTCCAATCTCAATGCCTGAACTTGGTGTTCTTGATTCAGCAACCATTCTTTTCGCTTTCAATAAAACTCGCCCCCCATATTTTACCAATTCTCCATAATTCATCCCATCAACCTGTTCTCCAGTCAAATCAGTTCTATTAGTAAGCAAAGTTTCAAGATATACTCTACTTCTATTAAACTCTTGAGTAATAGTCCTTGCTGTCTTCAAATCCAGAGGTTTTACTGATACCTTTCCCATAGAAAATCCTAAAAACCGAGATATTTAAACCTTGCGCAATGTAACCATCAATAAGTAATTACTAACTGCAAACTTGCAACTTTACAACATTGCCAAACTGGCTATGTAAAACAAACTGATTGTTATTGCTATTATCTCCACCTTCCCCGTTATAATCATCATAAACGCTAGCACCGCCTAATCCGCTTGCAGAAATAATAGTATCTTGGGTAGAACCTTGTCTTCCAGTATTTGCGAAATTGCTTGAGCCTCCGCTTCCTGCATAAATCATACCATCAGACATCCACCATCTACTATCTATTCCAGAAATGCCTTGTACAAAAGAACTCATAGCCATAGCAGAAGGAGCACCTCCATCAGAAGAAGAAACTGTTAAAACTAGATTGCATGGTTTT
>CAZOGX010000050.1:1730-3250 GCA_964579805.1 Candidatus Woesearchaeota archaeon
AGAAGCAGGAACATCCATAGTTAGAGCACCTGAAGCAGTAAGCTGACCTATTTGAGTGCAACTTCCAGAAGAGCCTCCTCCAGAAGGCCAAGAACTCCTACAATCATTTCCTATGCACAAACGATTTCCAGAAACATCTCCGCCAGAATTTATCTTTCCATTTACATCTAAATCTACTCCAGAGACTGGTGCTTTATTTATTCCCAATTTACCATTGAATCTCCAATCTCCGCTTCCTGAAAAGGTTCCAGCACTAACAGACGAAGCGCCATGTCCTGGGTTAGGGGCACTCTGCGCTATAACAAAAACCCCTCCAATAGAAAGCATTATACCTAGAAATATTACTAAAAAAGTCCTCTTATTAACATCAACCTCTAATTTCATAAAACCATCAGTGTAGAGAATTATTTAAACCTTATCCCAAAATCTAAAAACATATCTTCCATTCATATTTGATGAAACAAAAAGCCTATATTCTAAGCTCTACATATCAATCAGAAGAAGACAAAACATCTATTTATCTATTCGGAAAACTTGAAAACAAAGAGAGTTTCGTAGCAATAATTGATTTCAAGCCCTATTTATATATTTCAGAAAAAGACCTTAAAAAAGCGAATCCACTATTAGCAAAATTCAAAACAGAAAAGACTAATTTTACAAATTTTAAAAAAGAAAAAGTAATCAAAATAATCTCTCCAAATTATTCAGAACTTACTAAATTGGCTTCCGCGCTTCATAAAAAAGAAATAAACACTTATGAAGCAGATATAAAGCCAAACACCCGTTTTCTTATGGATAAAGATATCTTAGGGATAATAGATGTTCAAGGAGATTACGAGAAATCCGAAAGAATTGACAGAATATATATCAATCCTGAAATCTCTCCACTTCCAAAAGAATCCTACTTTCCTAAACTTAAGATATTATCAATTGATATAGAATCAAGTAAGAACACAAATGAGCTTTTTTGTATAAGTTTCTATTCAGATAACTATAACAAATCTTTCATTATAGCAGATAAAAAGGTAAAAAACGCTGAATCCTGCAAAGACGAGTATGATTTATTAGAAAAAATAAAAGAAGAGATAATAGCCTTTGATCCAGATATAATTACAGGCTGGAACGTTATTGACTTTGACTTAAATTATTTGAAAGAAAAATTCAATGAGCATAAAATTCCATTCAATATTGGAAGAACAAACGAAAACGCAAGAATAAAAATACAAGGCAATTTTTTTAGAGATTCAACCGCCGAAGTTCCAGGAAGACAAGTTCTTGATGCTTTAAACATGATAAAAGACCCTTTCATTCAGGAAGCGCCAATGATAAAACACGCGGACTTTGACTCTTACACCTTAGAAGACGTCTCACAAGCCCTTCTTGGAAGAGGAAAACTTCTCAAAGGTAAAGGCAGGCATGAAGAAATAGAAAATCTTTACAAAGAAAAAAAATATTCAGAACTGATAGAATACAACTTAAAAGACGCAAATCTCGTTTACGACATTTTAAACAAAACTAAA
>CAZOGX010000051.1:0-3241 GCA_964579805.1 Candidatus Woesearchaeota archaeon
TTAAGGAAAAAATGAAAGACGGAAGCTATGACAGAGGTCTATATGCTTTTAATAGCTTCCATTATTCTCAAGTCTCAGACGAATGTGCTTTCGATGTAGAGTGTGCTACTAGAGAATTTGTTAAATATTATAAAGAGGGTAAACTAAATGATTGGCTATGTGCCAAATATTTAGGGCTTAAATAAATATGAAGAAAGAAATAAGAAACGATGAAGAAGAAATAAGAAGAATGTGGTCTTTAGCATTAGATGAAGAAACAGAGAGAAGATATTATATAACACATCATCACCCTCCAGAAGATTGTCCTTTGTGGTTTATAAACCAATTTAAAGAATATACTGAAGAAGCCCTCCAACAAGAAAGAGAAAGAATAATAGAGGAATATAAAGATGCACTAATTTGGTGTAGTGGAAGTCAGGATTTTCAACTGGAAGGCAAAGCGAGAGAAGGCTGGGAAAAGATATGTTTACCATTATTAAGCAAAAAATAAATATATGGAAATAAAAACATTTATGGATGTTGGCTACAACCAAGCATAGGAATTAAATAAAAATATGAATAAACACAACAGAAGCGGAGATGTCAATTTAAGACCGATTGACAAACTTCCTTTAGGGGTTAAACCTATAAATCATAATGGGTCTTATATAACAGCAACAGGAGAAGCAACAGGTTCAAAACATACTTTAATTGCTGAAAGAGTTTCTGATATGAAACTATTTTCAGACGGCAAAGATGTTTTTATCCAAGTTATAAATCCAATAAAACATTCTCATACACACGACCACGAAACGACTATTGTTATGCCTGGTATTTATAAACAAATTCAGGAAAGAGAGTTAGACTGGTTTCAAGAAGGTGTAGAGAGAAAAGTTATTGACTAATATGATAACAAAATTAACCAAAAAACAAGAAGAGCAAATCCCCGTTTTTATAGAAAAATGGATTAAAAAAGCAGATGAACCATTAGACAGAGAATTGACGATTAAGATAACAAAAGAATTATTCGGAAAGAATAAGACTATTTTAATAGCAGAGTCAATTCAAAATTCAATAGATATGATTAAATACATATCTAGGGGGAAAAAAATAGAATATAGTAGTCAGTTGGGTAGTCAGTTGGATAGTCAGTTGTATAGTCAGTTGGGTAGTCAGTTGGATAGTCAGTTGTATAGTCAGTTGGATAGTCAGTTGGATAGTCAGTTGCGTAGTCAGTTGGGTAGTCAATTGTATAGTCAGTTGGAGGGTCAGTTGGGTAGTCAGTTGGGTAGTCAGTTGGATAGTTTAAATTGTGCACATTATACAACACAATATTGGCTTTCTTGGTATGGATATTATGATTTTGCTAAATATATAGGAGTAAAATTTGATAATAAAATCTTTAAGAGAATGGGAGAGATTTTAAAAGCTATTCCAACAATTATTTCATTAGGGAATATTTTTATTGTCATAGAAAATCCAAAATGTAGATGGAAAAATGGAGTATTACATTCAGACAAATTCCCAGCAATAAGGTGGGAAGATAAAACAGGTATTTACTTTTTAAATGGAGTAAAATTTGAAAAAGATTTATGGCAAAAAATAGTGTCAAGAGAAATGAATATGGAAGATGTCCTGAAAATAGAAGATATTGACCAAAGGACACAAGCCATTAAATATGCCAAGACAGGATTAAGAGAGTTTTACTTATCTCAAAATGGCAAAATGATAGATGAAGTCTTTAAATTAGATGTAAAAGGAAGACCAGTGAAATATGAGCTATGGAAATTGCCAAAAGGGGAAATATTTAACAGAGAAGTTGCATTTGTAATTTATGATTGTCCATCTTCAATAGAAAGAGGAGACAGACAAGAGTATGCATCAGGTGTTCCTACAGAGTTTAATAAAGTAGCAGAAGCAATGGCTTGGAAAATGTCAGATGATATTCTTCCTATGTCGGAGGGAGAATGGCTTAATTTAATTCCATTAAAAGATGAAAGTTAATATGACACGAAAACAAATAATACTTAATCAAATAGAGTCAGACTTTAGAGATTTAAAAGAATTACCTTTCCTTGCAGATAGTCAACAAATAGAGGATATTGATTGGCAATTAGAACAGATAAATAACAAGTTTAATAAAATAAAAAATGAAAAAAATACTAATAATAATTAGTTTATTTATAGCAAGTAATGTAGGGGCTACTTATGTAATAGAGGGAGAATTGCCTCCATTAGATTGCTCTAACAGATACTTCTCTTTTAAAGAAAAAAGAGATTGCCTTGAATTAAATAGACAAAGAGAATTAGATAGAGAGTTAGCTATGCAAAGACAAATTGAACAAGAAGAAAAAGCAAGGTTTGAGAAAGAGCAGTTTGAAAGATTAGAAGCCGAGCAAAAAGAGAAAGAAGAAAAGGTCGAAACTCAAGAGAAAGAAATAGAAGAAATGAAGAAGCTAATAATTGAGTTGCAGTTAAAGGTTATTGAGTTGATAAAACAATTAATTGAGAGAGGAATAGTCCATAGATAGTGGCATAATGGCAAAATTGCCCTTGACATTATTCTTTAAAAAGTTAAAATAAAGACAGACAAAATGTGGAAAACAATTTAAAATAATTGGCTATGAGCCGTAGATGATTAGGGTTTCCACAACCTTGTCTGTCGTCTACGGCTTTTAGCTTGTTAAAAATATGGAAATAAAAAATGAGAGTGGAGATAGAAAGTATTTCACAATAATACCTAACTATATTGCAAACCATTCTTCTGCTAATGACCAAGCACTATATTTGCAAATGAAAAAGATTGTCGGAGATAGAGAAGGAGTTTGTTATGCATCTGAGAAATACTTCAAAGATAAATTAAAAATAGGTTCAAAGGCACTTAAAAAGTCTATTAAATATCTTATAGACCATAAATGGATAGAAGAAGCAGGAATGAGAGAAATTGAAACAAGGGGAGGAATACAAATGGTTAAAACTTATTTAATAAAAGATATTTGGAAGATGAATGTAGAATATTATCAAGGGGTGTCTGAAAGCGAACCCCTATCCAAAAGACAAGGGGTGTCTGAAAGTAATCAAAGGGGTGTTCAAAAGGAACAAAAGGGGGTCGCTTTTGAGCAACAAAGAAGAACATATAATAAGAACTATAAGAAGAACCTTTCTTCTTCTAAAAAGAAACCCTTTTTTAGAGGAATGGAAATGAGAAAAGCACAAAATAAGTGGTGGGTCTTACCAAAAGACGGGTCGGCTTGGCTTGAAT
>CAZOGX010000052.1:0-3219 GCA_964579805.1 Candidatus Woesearchaeota archaeon
AACCATTAAGGCTTGATAGAGCGAGGGCTCTAGGCTACAAGGCAAAAACAGGTTTTGTTGTTGCTAGAGTGCGAGTAAAGAGAGGAGGAAGAACAAGGGTAAGAGTAGGTGTTAAGGGAAGAAAGACTAGAAAGCAAACTAATAAGAAAGTTCTGAAAATGAGTTATCAGTGGGTTGCTGAATTGAGGGCTTCTAAACATCACAAAAATCTTGAAGTTCTTAATAGTTATTGGATAGGACAGGATGGGAGATATTATTTTTACGAAGTTATAATGGTTGATCCTTCAAGACCTGAAATAAAGAATGATAAGAGCATGAGCTGGATTTATTCTGGAACTCATAAAGGCAGAGCAGAAAGAGGATTAACTTCTGCTGCTAAAAAATCAAGAGGTCTTATGACTAAGAGCAGGGATAAGAAGGTAAGACCTAGCTTGAGGGCGTGGAATAGAAGAGGTAAATAATATGAATGATTATTTAGGTCCTATTGCTTTAGGGGCTTTAGGGCTTGGTTACGGAGCTACAGTTTTAATTTCTCAAGTAAGGGCAACAAGATCTAGGAGAGTTGAACCCTCAGATGGTTCTAATTCTTCAAGAAAAGACCCAGCCCCTAAAAGATATGTTCCTCCGTGCATGGATCCTAGACATCCCGATAGCGCTTTATTTGATCCTGTAGGACATCCTAATTTTAGAGATCCTTTAGGACGTGGAAGAATGATTGATGTTCTAGCTTAACTCTTTTTTTCGTAATTCGGATTTTCAGATTTCCAATTAGGATTGAATTCAAACTCCCAGGGCCTCTTACCTTTTCTTATAGCTATTAAAATTGGAAGATTTCTTTCTGATAGCTTATCTGTCTTTTTTATTAAAGAGTTTGGGGGAAGACTAAATGTGGTTTTACATTCAGGATATTTGTCGCAAGCAACGAATTGTCTTTTTGTTGCTTTTGAGAACTTAATTACTAATTGTCCTTGTTGACAAACAGGGCATTTCATCAATATGTTATTTTCTTTTTGCTGTTCTCTTAATTCTTGAGTGCCAGTCATAAGTTCTTTACCTATTTCAATTTCATGAGCCTTGAAATCTTTTGATATGTCTAAGATTATTTTTTCTGCGTTTTCAATTATTTCTTTTTCTTTTTCTTTTAGTACTTCAGGTGTGCCTTGCATACTTTCAAGTTTCTCTTCTATCTTTCTTGTTAAATCTTCATTAATTATTATAGGAGAGAACTTTTCAAGAGATTCTATTAGTTTTATTCCAAGAGGTGTTGCTTGAATACTTTTTCCATCTAGATATCCTCTGTCAAATAAAGTATCTACAATCATAGATCTAGTCGCTTTAGTTCCAAGATTCTTTTTTTCAAGAAGAGAAACTAGGGATGCAGGAGTGTATCTTTTTGGAGGTTGCGTTTCTTTTTCAACAAATTCCATCTTATTTATTTTTACTTTTCCATTTAAGTCTGATAGCTCCTTTTCCTCCATTACTGAAGGATAGACTTCAGTCCAACCTCTTTCTAATACAGACAGACCGTAGGCTATGAAGTCTTTTTCTTTTGAAGTTAGGACTACCTTTTTATTGGCTGTTCTGGCATCATTGCAAAAACATGAGATGAATCTTTTCACTATCAATTCGTAAAGCTTTTTTTCATCACCATCCAATTGCTTAAACTCCCCTGTAGGATATATGGATGGGTGTGCGGGGTCTGTTTTCTCTCCTTCAACTGGAGTTACTCTTGAAGCTTTTTTAGTTTCTGGAAATTTCTGAGATAATTTCTTGAGAATATCTTTTGGATTTATTTCAGGAGGTATTTTTTGAGAGGAGGTTCTAGGATAAGAGATTATTCCATCTAAATAAAGAGATTGTGCTACTTGAAGTGTTCTAGAGGGAGAGAGTCTTAGCTTAGAATATGCTTCTCTTTGAAGTGTTGTGAGGTCGAATGGATGTGGAGGACGAATGATTTCTTCTTTCTTTATTGTTTTTGCTTCTGCTTCTTTAATGTCCTTGAATATTTCAAGTTCATTTTTGTTGAATATGTCTTTGTTGTGTTTAAATTCCGTGTCTTTTGAAGAATCTGTAAGTGCTATAACTTGCCAATAAGGTTCTGGTTTGAACGAAGCAATTTCTTTGTCTCTTTCAACTATTATTTTTAAAGCAGGGCCTTGAACTCTTCCTATAGAGAGTATTCTAAATGAGCCTGTTTTTTTTATAGCAGACATTAAGGCTCTTGAGAGGTTTATTCCATAAAGCCAATCAAGAAGATGGCGGGTTTCTCCAGCATATGCTTGTGGCCAATCTAATGTTGGAAGCGGTTTTTCATAAGCCTTTACTAATTCTTCTTTTGTAAGAGTAGAGTACTTCATTCTTTTTGCAGTATCTTTTTGTGCAATGAATCTTAGGACGTTCCAACCTATTACTTCTCCTTCAACGTCGTAATCTGTAGCTATTATGATTTCTTTAGCTCTTTTTACTAGTTTCTTTAAAAGATTAAGGTAATTTTTGGTAAATGAGGCAGATTTATTTTCGTATGACGGAATCCAGATTGTTTTAAAAATAGGCCATCCTGTTTGTCCTTTTTCATAAGTTAAGTTGAATAGGTGTCCTACTGCTGAAGCAACTATTATTTTTTCTTTGTCTTTTTCCAATTCATAGTAAGGAACATTGTTTTCCGAATACTTTCTTGCAGAGGTAGATAGAGCAGAAGAAATTTTTAGAGCTGCTTGCGGTTTTTCGGTAATTATTAAGACAGAATCTTTTTTTGGCTGAGTGATTGAAACATTATTTTGAGTTGATTTTAGTTTTGGGGATTTTTTAATGAATCTATTTTTAGGTTTTTCTTCTAAATTGTCGGCTTCTATTGGTCTTCCAGGAGATTCTATCTTAGTAAGTTCTTTTATTTTAGGGCGGGCTTTAACTTGCTTTTCAACTGTTTGTTTAACATCACTTGGTTGTGGTTGATAGCTATCTATGCTCATTTTTCTTCAAATAAAGGAAGGTATTAAAATATATAGTTTTATTGGATAGTATGGACTTTGAGAAAAAATACAAGTATGAAATGAAACCTGTCTTTGAGAAGAGAATGAGGGCACTTATTCCTGATAAGGTAGATTTTAGTAATTATAGCAAGATTATTCATGAAAAACCTGTTAATTTTATAAGGTGCAACGCTTTGAAGATATCGCCGGACAAGCTTTTCAGAAGATTGGAGAAAAAATGGCACGTTGT
>CAZOGX010000053.1:0-2589 GCA_964579805.1 Candidatus Woesearchaeota archaeon
GAGCAATTTCCAAAACTCTTCCAAATAACTTATCAGAATCGCGCCTCATTTCTTCAATAGCAGAGCTTAAGCTGCCACCTCTTAATACTACTTTTCTCTTCTCTCTTACAATCACTCCTGTTTCTAAAAGGTTTCTCAAATGATGATTGACAGTTGGAGATTCTAATTTTAGACTTCTAGCAATAGTCTCTGTTGCAATAATTTCTTCATTTCTAAATTCCTGCAATAACTTAAACATTATCTTAAAAGATGTATCTTCCGTATCTCTTCCAGACATAAAACCTAAACTTTCACAAATCCATTTAACATCATCTTTAATCTTATTACTTTTTGGCAGCTCTATATCTTGTACAATTATCTTTTGTTTCATAGTTTTTTATAAAGCAAACAAGTATATAAACATTTAGCTTAGTCGTTATCATATTAATTCAGTAAACATAATATTTACTGAATAGAAAGATTTAAATATAAGTTAGTCTTACAAAAATTATGGCTATGAAATACAGCAAATCAAGTGGAAAGATGAAAAAGGAATGCCTTGACTCCTCCGCTGGAATGCTGAGGAACAGCATGTGTGTTCCTTTTATTTCAATAGCTGAAAGGGGGTAGAAAGAGCATGGTATGGAATGACAATCTTTGGAAGGAAATGGAACGCATGCAGAGACGCATGGACCGTGTATTCGGTACTATGTGGGATGATCGAGATAGAGGAGAGATGCTCGATGAACTTTCAACAGGCTATCGAAGAGCATTTGCCAATTTCAAGGAAACTGACAAAGAGTTTGTCATACAATTCGAAGTGCCTGGCATAGAAAAAGACGATATTAAATTAAATGTTACAGATACAGGCATTGAAATTAAAGCGGAAAGAAAAGACGAGAAAGAAACAGGCAGTAAAGAAGACGAAGATTATAGTTATACAAAAAGTTATGCCGGGTTTTATCAAGCCTTCGACGTGCCTGACAGTGCAGACCTTGAACACATAGATGCCTCTTATAAGAATGGTGTACTCACGGTTCGACTGCCAAAGAAGGTGAGAGCAGAAAACAAAAAAGAGATCAAAATAAAATAATTTTTACTTTATTTATATGAAATTGCTTAAACAAGTACAATAGAGGTACAAGAAAAATGGCAGAAGAAATTATCGGAGGAACTAAATTGAAGGAGAACTTCGGTGATTTTTTGGCCGTTGGGCCAGTTTCAACACAGGGGGTTCTCCTTTACCCTCCTCATAAAGTTTATGCCATGACTGAAAGAACCATGACACAAACAAATATGCAGAAAAGGAGAGGACAAAGAAAGAATCCACTTAGCAGTGCTTCTATCCCAATAATTAGCTCTATTCTTCTTACAAAAAGATATAGAAATTATCTTTTTTTGATTGGAAAAGGGAGAAGATTAGTAAATGCTAAGAAAGAGCCATATCATTTCGTATTATTAAGAAGAAGTAATGTTAAAAAAACAAGTCCTTTAGAGTTGAAAGGAAAGCTCTCTAGTTATCTTATCATCACGGTTGAACCATTATGCGACTTCTATGATAAAATACAACGTCATTTTAAAAGTTCTGATCAACTAGAAAAGAGGAGGGAAGCAATAAAATGAAAATAAAACCAATAGGGGAAAGGGTATTAATCAGAATAGAAAAACCAAAAGAAGAAAAGACCAAGTCTGGGATTTATCTTCCTAAGTCAGATGAAGAGAAGAAACAAGGAATTGTCGAGGAAATCGGAATGACTAAAGATGGAAAAGATTTACCTTTAAGCAAAGGAGACAAAATTCTTTATGGAGGATATAGCCACGAAGATATCGAGATAGAGGATAAAAAATATGTTATAATTGAATTTAAAGATATAATTGCAAAACTGGAGGATTAAAATGGCAGATACAAAACAAATAATTTATGGGGAAAATGCAAGACAAGCTTTAGTTAAGGGAATAGATAAAGTTGCAAATACAGTAAAGGTAACTCTCGGTCCAAAAGGAAGAACTGTTATCTTAGATAGACATTCTCCTTTAGTTTCTAATGATGGAGTCACTATAGCAAAAGAAATAGAGTTAAAAGATAAGTTTGAGAATATTGGGGCAAAAATGATCCGGGAGATATCCTCAAAAACTCAAGATGATGCAGGTGATGGAACAACAACAGCTATTGTTTTAGGGCAAGCGATAATCAAAGAAGGAATGAAGAACATAACTTCCGGTACTAATCCTATTGAAATAAAAAAAGGAATAGAAAGCGCAATCTCAGAGGTAATTGAATACTTGAAGAAAGAGAGTGTTCCTGTTATAGACAAAAACATGATTTCTCAAGTCGCTTCTATATCTGCTAATAATGATGAGAAAATTGGAAATTTAATAGCTGAGGCTATGGAGAAAGTAGGAAAAGAAGGAGTTATTACAGTGGAGGACGGAAAAAGCATAGAAACAACATTAGAGGTTGTAGAGGGAATGCAGTTTGATAAAGGATTTATTTCTCCGTATATGGCTACTAACGCTGAAAGAATGATTGCAGAACTAGAAGATTCTTATCTTCTTATAACTGATGACAAAATAAGCTCAATGAAACAATTAATTCCTTATTTAGAAAAA
>CAZOGX010000054.1:0-519 GCA_964579805.1 Candidatus Woesearchaeota archaeon
AGTCTCCCTTAACAAAACCCTCTCGAGGGTTGGAATGTTTTCCAAACTCAACAGCTAAATCCTTGATTTTAACATATGCTATTGCGTGATTTGGCTTAATAGTTGCAAAAGGATAGTTAGCAATCAACACATCAGACATAGTTGCCGCTTTGAAGAAAGTGCTTTTTCCCACATTTGGTTTTCCTACTATTCCAACTAACATACTCACAAAATAAAAAGCAGTTTTATAAACCTGCTTCTTTCAGAACCTCATCAACCCTTTCCAGTAATTCTTCAAAATTGCCTTCGTTTTTTAAGATGAAGTCAGCCATATCCATGCATCCCCTTATATTAAAACCAAATCCGCCTTCACCTTTTCCATATAATTCCATATCATCTATTTTCTTAAATTCCTCAAAAGTCCTCGGGTCTTTCTCTCTTCTTCTGGATTTCATCCTCTCAAACCTGGTTCTTTCAGAATCATCAACGTCAAGAACAAAACAATTCCCACTCTTGTTTATCTCTTTCACTTCTTCCGTA
>CAZOGX010000054.1:529-1897 GCA_964579805.1 Candidatus Woesearchaeota archaeon
TGAAACAACATAATTATCCTTTAGATTAATCTGTTCAACAATCTTATTAGCAGGATAAAACATACCAATTTTTTCTCTCATTTTTCTAGCATAATCTTGTAAAGTCTCTCGTGTAATCTCAAGACCTCTATCTTCCATATCCTTCCTAATGGCATTCCCGCTAGAGATAGAATAAAACCCTTTCTCTGAAAGAATTTCTGCAACGCTATCTTTTCCAGAACACAAAGGACCGACAAGAACAATTATCACGCTTTGAAGAGAAAGTTAAACTTTAAATACATTATTTTCTCGCATTACTATGAGCCCATAGCACAGCCCGGTTAGTGCGCTGCTCTTATAGGAATCACATTCATAAGAATGTGAGCTCTCACAGAGAAGTCTAAGAGAGGCAGAGGTCCCAGGTTCAAATCCTGGTGGGCTCATGTTATAAAAGATAATATAGATTAAAAGAACCAGACTCATAAAAAAAATGGTAATATATTCAAGATATCAAGAAGAAGGTCTATTGGAGTATGTGAGGCAAACAACTTGGGTTGCAACAGCCCTTCTCTTTTCATACGTGGCTTATAAAAATAATATTCCAAATTGCGTTCCAGGAAACATAGCAGTAGGTTCACTGACTTCTTTAGTCTTATCTCAAACTCCTATAATAAAGTGGCCAGTAAACGTAGTTGGTTTAACAATAGGTATGTGTCTAGAACAGATAGTCAATGGTATAAAGAAATTGAAAAGACAACCCTCTGAACATTCTAGTAATCAAATAGAGTAACAATTTAAAAACCCCTTTGAATAGTAACTATTCATGGTTAAGAAACAAACAAAAAAAGATAATTCTTCCAAAGTCGATAGCGATTCAAAACTATTTGCCTTTCTAGCAGCCTTTCTTACAATAGTCGGTTTTGTAATAGCCCTGATTCTTAAGAGAGATAATAAATATGTAATGTTTTACGCAAAACAAGGTCTTGTTCTTTTTATAATTCAAATCGTTGCTTGGGTTGTTGCAATGCTTCCCCTTATAGGTTGGATTGCTTCTTCATTAATTTGGATAATTTTCATTATCTGTTGGATACTAGCTTGGGTAAATGCTCTTTCAGGAGATATGAAAGATACTTGGTTAATCGGGGAATTTGCTAAAAAAATTAATCTATAAATTATCTTTCTTGTAAATAATGACGCAAAGCCATCTCTGCTGCGGGAGTTAATCGAAAAACATCATTTAAAGGACTAGAATATGGAGTTATAACTCCTCTATCGGCTAAGGCCCTAATCTTAGCTAATGCGTCAACGGGAGAATATTTTCCCAAATTAATTACCGTTCTGATAACTACATAATAAGGTTTATCGCGAAGTGGAACAATTGATCAAAGA
>CAZOGX010000055.1:0-1821 GCA_964579805.1 Candidatus Woesearchaeota archaeon
TTTAGAATTAAAAAGATATATCTTTTTATATTAGTAGGGGATAGAGTTTTATGGGAAAATTGTCTGCTGGTAGCTATGATTTGAACAGATGGCTTTACGGAGGTTATGAGGAGGGAGTAATCACTACTCTTTATGGCGGAGCAGGAAGTGGGAAAACCAATTTTTCTCTTCTAACTGCTGTTTCACAAGCAAAGAAAGGAGAGAAAGTTATTTTCATTGATACTGAAGGAGGTTTTTCTTCAGAGAGGGCAAAACAGATTATCGGAGTAAAGTCGGGGAAGGATGATGAGTCTAATTTTGAAAAAATTCTGGAGAATATCCTAATCTTAAAACCTACTAATTTCAAGGAGCAAAAAGAAGTTTTTGATGAGTTGCACAAGCATCTGAAAAAGCAAGTCAGACTTATAGTAGTTGATGGGATGACTATGCTTTATAGGTTGGATTTTGCTAATGCAAGAGACAAGAGAAACGGAGAGGGAGATTTTGTTTGGATGCATGGCGTTAATTCAGAGTTAACTAGGCAGATGCAGATTTTGGCAGAAATCGCTAGAAAACATGAGATAGCAGTGATTGTTACAAATCAAACTTATAATTGGAATGATGAGAGCAGAATGGTTGGTGGAGATATAATGAAATATTGGAGCAAGTGTTTAATTGAACTTATCAATGAAAGCGGAAAAAGGACTGCTTATTTAAGAAAACATAGAAGTTTGAAAGAAAGCAGTTTAGCTTTTCAAATAACTGATGAAGGTATAAAAAAGAGAGGGTGGATTTGAAAATATAAATAAGAAATCATAGCTTAATTCCTTTTGATTTTTAGTAAGATGAGGATATAAGAGAAACAAGGAGGTTTAAAAAATATTTAATGTTTATAGGATTTAACTTCCTTTTCAAGTAATTTGAACGCTTCTTTTGCAGTGACTATCACATCTTCATGATATACTAATGGATCCGTAAATATAGATTTATCTTTGTCGTTTAGAAGGGTTTTAATGAAATTGTATGCTTGTGCTGCGGCGTCTCCCTTTATGAATCCTAGCGCTTCTGCTGATTCATGTTTTGCTACAACAGAAGGGTCGTATTTTACTGAATCTATCAAAGCAGGCACTAAGTCGTGAATATTGAAGTCTCCAATGATATAGGAAGCTTCATGACGGACAATTGGATTTGGATGATATAAGAGAATATCTTTTAAAATTGGCCAAGTTTCTGAATCGCGAAAGGTCAATGGATTGACTTCTTGCCAAGTATATTTAGATATTTTTTTATATTGTTCCGAGGAAATTGGGGGAAGTCCCTTGACAACTTCTATTTGTTTTTCCATCTTTGAGAAACAAGAATTGGGTTTTTAAGCGTTTTGACAAGAATTACTTAAAAAATACAAGATTTAAAATTATTTGAAAAAAATAGAGTCTAGATTTTTTTAACAAAAAGCGTTAAATAGATGGCTTCTTTGTTTGAATTATGAAATATTCCGAACTTGTTCAGATATATGAGGAACTTGCATCAACTACTAAAAAATTAGAGAAAAGAGATATAATTGCCAAATTTTTGCATAAGTTGAAGGGAAAGGAAGAATTGATTTATTTTCTAAGAGGGCGAGTTTTTCCAGATTATGATCAAAGAGAGTTTGGGATATCAACTCAACTTGTTATAAAGGCTATAGCAAGAGGAGCAGGAATAGATTCTGGGAAGGTTGTTGAAAGATTCAGAAAAATTGGAGATTTAGGAGATGTTGCTGAAGAATTTATGGATAAAGGTAGACAGAAGACTCTTTTTTCTGGGAGACTTGGGGTTGATAAAGTTTTTACTAACTTGCGC
>CAZOGX010000056.1:0-1601 GCA_964579805.1 Candidatus Woesearchaeota archaeon
AGTTGATATCCAAGTCAACTTCTATTAGCTCACTTATTTTAAAATTCTGGCTATTTTTATCATCCACCCCATAAATAGCTCTTAAAAAACAATTTCCTACTGCACCACCAAGAAGATTTTTAGACAATACTGCTCCAACATTAACAGACCTCTCTTCGTTAGCGTTAAGAACAAGAAAATTTTTATAAATATTAACTTGGCTTGAACCACAAACAATATCTGCATTTAGAAAATCTTGGGTGTTTGAAGAAGGCCTTAAATTTAAGTTAATTGAAAAGCTCTCTCCAAGATTATATGTTTGAGCAGGTTGAGAGAATAATATCTCTCCAGAAACAAATGTCATGGAAAACAAAAAAGCAAAAGCAAAAAACAAAACTACTCTTTTTTCCATATCCTAAAAAGCAGTTTTTTCTATATAAACTTTATCAAGAGAGATTATCAACTTTTATAAACATCTTTTCCTTATATGGGTGATGAAAAAAGAGTCAAATTTTAGTCCTTGGGAAGTTTCAGGAGAGATAGATTATGGTAGGCTCATAAAAGAATTTGGCACATCCCATATAAACAAGGTAGATTTATCTGGTTTGTCAAAGACACATCCAGTTTTAAGAAGAGGACTTTATTTTTCACATAGGGAATTTGATTCTTGGCTAAAGGAGGCAAAAGCAGGAAAGAAAGTTTCTATTCTTACAGGGAGAGGCTCATCAGAAAAAATGCATATAGGGCATCTAATTCCTTTCCTTGCAGCTAAATCTCTTCAAGACACATATGGTTGTAATGTCTATATCCCTATTTCAGAAGATGAAAAATTCTTCGTAAAACCCTCTCTTTCAGTAGAAATGGCAGAGGAATTTGCTTCTGATAATATCTTAGATTTAATAGCTCTAGGTTTTAATCCTAAAAAAACATTTATAATAAGAGATTTTTCTTATCCTGAATTATATAAAAACTCTGCAAAGATAGCTAAACTCATAACTTATTCTGAAGCAAAAGCAGTCTTCGGTCTAAAACCAGAAAATAACATTGGATGGTCTTTTTATCCAGCAGTTCAGGCTTTCCACATACTTTTCCCCCAATTTAAGGAAGGAGCACATAAAACTCTCGTTCCTGTAGGAATAGACCAAGACCCTTTCATAAGGTTAACAAGAGATATAGCAGAACACCCATCTCTTAAATTTAACAAACCTTCCGCAATACACTCAATGTTTCTTCCTTCCCTAAAAGGCGAGTCAAAAATGTCTTCATCAAATGCAGATTCAAATAATTTAATTTATCTTTCAGATTCTCCTGCCGAAGTAAAAAACAAGATAAATCGTTACGCTTTCTCTGGAGGAAAAGATACCTTAGAGGAACACAGAAAACACGGAGGAAACCCAGATATAGACATTTCTTTCCAATAGCTCAAATATCTCTTCGAAGAAGACGATAAAAAACTTCAGGAAATTCATGATAAATACAAATCTGGAAAGATGACTACTGGAGAACTTAAATTATACACAATAGAAAAAATAAATTCTTTTTTGAAAGAACATCAGCTGGCCAAAGTGAAAGCCAAAAAAGAAGTTAAGAAGTTTATTCTTTCTTAATCTTTCAATAAATAA
>CAZOGX010000057.1:0-440 GCA_964579805.1 Candidatus Woesearchaeota archaeon
CTCTCCATCAACTGAATAAATTATATTCCTTCCTTCCATTTCTTTTTCAAAAACCCACCTTCTTCCATTTTTGTTGAAAATAATTCTTTCTAAATCTGCATAATCTGAACTTTTTAAAGGAAGAGAATCTGTATCCACAAGTTCATAAAATATTGAAGGAGATTTCCATTCAGTCATATTGTGTTCAGGAGTGGTTAAAAGACCCTTTACAATGACATATTCAAGGTTTCTCCCATCGTTTAACTCTCCTCTATGAACAACTTCGTCTTTCCATAAAAAGTTACCCAAAAAAGCATTATCCACATAATTTAATCCTGCAAGCCCGCCTACTATAGCACTAGCCACTCCGATCGCATAGCCAGAATATTTACTTTTAAGTGTATTACCCGCAGAAGTTAGTAAACCCCTCACGAATCCCTGTGCTCTTCCCAATCTACCAA
>CAZOGX010000057.1:471-1588 GCA_964579805.1 Candidatus Woesearchaeota archaeon
GGAACAATAGGTTGAGGATTAGGAAGGTTTGCATGTGCTGGTTGAGGTTGGGGCACTGGTTGTGGTATTTGAACTACTTGTGGAGGATTTGCATATATTCTCTGACCAACTGGTGGTTGAAAACCTACTTGAGCTTGTCTTATTCTAGCCATAACTTTTAGATAAAATATAGGTATTTAAATCTTTTGTTTATATTATCATTATCAAGTAGTTACAATATAGAAAGGTTTAAATATATACTTTTCAAAAAAATAATATGAACCAATTTTTAGAAGGAATAGTAGAAGGAGCAAAGACTAGTGCTTATGTATCAGGAGAAGTAGCCAAAAAAGTAGCATTTGCAAGCGTTTTAGCTACTGGTGTAGGTTTATATCAATTTTTAACTGGTGGGTGGCCTTTTAAAACGATCTCTGGAAGAGATTATCTTATTACTCAAACACTAATTGACACCAGAGGACCTGTATTAGAAGGACCTGGAACAAGAACTATGGTTTATCCGTTAATAAAGCCAAAGCTAAAAGATGGAAAAGAAGTAATCCTTAGTGCTCAAACACAAGAAAGAGGATGTGAACTAAAGTTTAGAACTCTAGATAATCTTGAAGGAAAAATGAAAGTACAATTCTTATGGAGAATAGACGGACCAAAAGGAGCAAAAAGATTCTTTTGGGATTTTGGAGCAAATCCTGGAGCAATAGATGAAGTAGTCAGAGGAGAACTCTCAAGAATAATTGCTGATAATGTTCAAGGAGAATATGTCGCAAGAGGAAGATATATTGATTCTAGAGGCACATCCGTGAATTATCTAGAAGAAGCCGAAGATGCCTCAAATAGTAAACTTAAAGATTTAAGAGTTGGAATAAAAGTAGAAAACTTTGCCATTCTAAAACCTGACTTTGACACTAATTCCCAAGCAATTTTATCAGCCACAATAAAAGCGACAAAGGATGCTGAAGCACTAAGAATTAGAGCGCATGCCGAAGCAGTTGAAGCACAAATTCAAGCAAATGTTACATCACAAGTTCTTAGCGTTTACTCGGAAGCAGCAAGAAATGCGCTAGGAGCAAGAGCAAGTAAAGCAGAAGTATCAAAACTTGCTGCATAAATGTTAAAGAATGAT